>NZ_LOSQ01000020.1:0-4764 GCF_001595485.1 Micrococcus sp. CH7 | reverse complement strand
CGGTATGACAAGTACGCGATCATCTACAGGGCCGCTGTGGTCCTGAATGCTGTGCTCGCATGGTCAAAACGATTGTCAGACATGCCCTAGGGACCGGGGATCTCGTGCCGAGCAGGGGCTTCACGCGAGCTTAGGATCAGCTGCGATGCGAATTCGCATCGCGTCATCCACTCGAGCAAGGAACTCGCCCATGTCACGACGCTCTCTGGCTTCTCTGGCCACTGCTGCTGTTTTCGTCACCACCGCTGTCCTCGGGGGTGCGGGCCCGGCGGCGGCCGGCACTACGTATTCGGCCCCGTTGCGCACGGCTGTGGCGTCGTTGCCGGTGGCGGCGGAGAACAATGCCGGCTATGACCGGGCCGCCCAGTTCGGGGACTGGAAGGATGCGAACAGGGACTGCCAGAACACGCGGGCAGAGGTGTTGATCGCAGAGTCCAAGACCACCCCGAAGTTCACGACGGCCCGTAAGTGCACGGTGGCCACGGGCAAGTGGGTGAGCAGCTGGGATCTGCGCACGCACACGTCTGCATCGACGGTGCAGATCGATCACATGGTGCCCGTGCATGAGGCGTGGGGCTCGGGAGCTCGGTACTGGACCAAGGCCAAGCGGGTGGCGTTCTACAACGACTTGGGGGATGCCCGGTCGCTGAACGCGCAGACCTCGGCGTTGAACTCGGCCAAGCAGGCCCGCGGTCCGGAGCAGTGGCTGCCGCCGAAGAACCAGTGCCAGTACATCGCGGACTGGACCGCGGTGAAGATCCGCTGGGGGTTGAAGGCTGACGCCACGGAGAAGGCGTTCTTGGTGAAGAAGGCCGCCTCCTGCGCGAACACCACCCTTAAGGTGACCCGGTACTGAGGCTGCATGGCCGCAATGGTGCCCATCCCCTGGCCGTTGACGGCTGAGAGTGTGGGCATTGGTCTGTCCGGGGGGCTGGTTCGAGGGTCAGGGCCCGTGAGCGAGTGGATGTTGATCGCGCCGGTTCTGGTCTTCTGCCTGTGGCTGGCGCACGCCGTGGACAGCTGGCGGAGGCCGTACGGCATCGGCAAGATCGGCTGGGTCCTTCTGATCGGAACACCCATCGCGAGCCTGGTCGTCTTCTTGGCCACAGCACTGGTGCACGACCCCACACCATCAGCGAATGAGGCGCTGCCGCGTGGCGAGATCCACGACTTGCAGGTGCGGTTGATGGTTGTGTCGTTGGAGCTGTTCCTCGCTTGGGTTGTCTGCCTCATTCTTGAGATCTTCCTGTACGTCGTCAGATCAGTGCGGCGGAAAGAAAGCTAGAACGGGCCGTCCTCGCAGGATGTTCCGGGTCCGGTGCAACGGGTCATTGCTCGGCACGCCGTCACGGAAGGCCCCGCCACGCTGGTCCAACCAGTCGGTGTACGCCTCACCGGATGTCCCGGGACCAGGTGCAGGCGAATGTGGTGGTGGGGTGACGTCGACCATCACCCGGCGTCCCGGTGAGTTCCTTCGAGTTCCGCCCGCTCTGTTCGGTGGGCCTGGTACTGACGTGGTGCCACACGTGCTCGTCGACGCCCAGGATCGAGGGTCAAGGCCCTCCCGATGTCGCGTTCCAGGCCGCTGCGGGTGGAGGTCGCATATCCCTTACTGTGCCGGTATGGGAATCATCCTCTGGCCGATCGCAGGTGGCGCTTGACCCCTGATCTTGGACACGCTGATTCCAGCACGATGCTGGGGAAGCGAGAATCCAAGGGATGGCTAGGAAGAACTACACGGACGAGTTCCGGCAGCGCGCGGTGGACTTGTATGAGTCCACGCCGGGTTCGACGCTCAAGGGCATCGCCGGGGATCTCGGGATCTCTCGGGGTGCGCTGAAAGAGTGGGTCGACAAGTTCGGCTCCGGGGTCACGGTTGCCGCTGCGTCGCCGCCGGGGGCGACGGGGCGACCGGAGTCGCAGGCGGCGAAGGTCCTCCGGTTGGAGGCCGACCTCGCAGCCTTGCAGGCCGAGGCCCGCAAGCTCGAGACGGAGCGGGACATCCTCCGTCAGGCGGCGAAGTATTTCGCCGGGGAGACGAACTGGTGAACCGCTTCCAGTTTGTTGAGGATCACAAGGACGCCTACGGCGTGAAGCGGTTGTGTGAGGTCGTCGAGGTCGCCCGCTCGTCGTTCTACGCCTGGCTGGACTCCGCCGGGCGGCGAGCCGCGAAGGCGACAGACGACGCGGTGTTGGCGGCGCGGATCCGGGTGCTGCAAGACCCCGCTCAGGGTGGCGACCGCGCCTACGGGGCGCCCAGGATCACCGCCGACCTCAACGACGGTGTGCCCGTTGCGGAGCGGGTGAATCACAAGCGCGTCGCGCGGGTAATGCGTGAGCACCGTCTCGCGGGGATCCGGTTGCGACGACGGGTGAAGACCACGATCCCGGACCAGTCCGCCAGGCGCTTCCCCGACCTGATCGGACGGGACTTCTCCGTCGGCGACCCCGGCCGCCGCTACGTGGGCGACATCACCTACCTGCCTATCGCCGACGGCACGAACCTCTACCTCGCGTCCTGCATCGATCTCGGCTCCCGGAAGCTCGCGGGCTGGCAAGTCGCCGACCACATGCGCACCGAACTCGTCGAAGACGCCCTCCGTGCCGCGCACCACGACCGCGGGTCGCTGGTCGGCGCGATCTTCCACTCCGACCACGGCAGCGTCTACACCTCGAAGGCCTACGCCGCGCTCTGCGAGCAGCTGGGCGTGACCCAGTCCACGGGCGCGGTCGGCACGAGTGCCGACAACTCACTCGCGGAAAGCTTCAACGCCACGCTCAAGCGCGAACTCCTCGCCGGCCGGTCAGCGTTCCCGGACCAGGCCACCGCCTACCGGGCCGTGTTCCGGTGGGCGAACCGCTACAACACTCGCCGGCGCCACTCCGCGATCGGCAACATCAGCCCGAACGCCTACGAAGCCGCACGCTCCGCTACGCTTGCGGAAGCGGCATAACCGAACCGACACCGTGTCCACGATCAAGGGCCAAGGCCCGGTCTCCTCCTTCTCTGCATCGTCCAATTCGTTGCGGCTGTCATTGCGCCACGATTCTCGCGCTGGTACCTGGGGGCGTGGTCGGCGGTCCTGGGGATCGTCGTGCTTTACAACGTGGTCACGTTCTTGGAGCTGGGCGGCTCTGAGACGCCTGGCGGACAGGGAGCCGCCTGGAGCGGACCCGGCCTCAACGAGATGATGTGGGGTTCCATGGCCGGGGTCGGGGTGATCATGCTGTGGTTTGCCGACTTGGCTGGCGCCACGATCGCGTGGGAGAGGCGGCGTCGTCGGTCCGTTGATTGAACGGCGCAGTGAATCGCCCCGGGGGGCCTTGACCCTCGATCGTGTAGTTCTTCCTAGCCATCCCTTGGATTCTCGCTTCCCCAGCAACGTGCTGGAATCAGCGTGTCCAAGATCTGGGGTCAAGCGCCCTCACGGCAGACCCGACGACTGAATAGGCGATGTTCGAGACACTCGTCTTTGACTTGTTAGCACCGTTGGGGGCCGTGGGTGCGGAGAGGCGCACCCTGCGCCCTGCACCCGCGGCGATGGGGTGATTTCGAAAGGGTGGATTGATGACCGGTCTCACACCAGGCGAGGCGCGTGGCTGGGCTGCGCGGTTGCTTCTGGCCGAGGATGCCCGCTGGGTGGGGGACATTGTTCTCTCTGCCGCAGCAGACGAGCAATCGCAGGCCTACCCTGCCTTATTGCTCGGGCACCATTTCGTCCGAATCGTTTATGAGGGAAGTCAAGCCCTCCAGTCAGCGAAACCCGAGGTCGGGTGGCCGCAACTCGCGAGCATGTTGCAGCACGAGTACGGGGCGGTCGCGTCACGGGTGCGGCATATGTCGAAGCTGCTGGACGACACGAACAGGTCCTACGACCAGGTTCTTGCAGAAATGCAAGAAGCGAAAGCAGTCTCGCACAGGGCGCTCACGGGGAAAGCGCACCCCTGGGTTCGGTGGGCGGAGACCGACCTCGGCCTTTACATGATCGAGCGCAGTGTCGTCGGTGCATCGACCCCGATGGCCTACCGGCTTGCCCTTGACCCAGGGGAGCTGGAACGCGTGGCAGGAGAGGATCTCCACGCGGTTACGCCCGAATGGGGCTCCACACTCGCGGTGCTTGCCGCGGCCGCCCCGGATGCTTGGGAAATGCGGCCCACACTTGCGCTGGACGCACACATCAAGTACAAGGACAGGCTCGCGAGTCGCTATCTGAAGAACCGATATGAGCCTGACTTCGACGATGCCGAGAAACTACTTCTCTTAATGATTGAAGCAGATTTCAACACCAACCGCCTCTACCTTCCTCGCACTCAGCCCGGCCATGAGGGGCCCTGTTTGCGTGCGCGCATCGTCACGACCTATCACTCTCTCAAGGCACTGCGCCGCATTCTCGACAGGCATCCTGGCCTCGATACGGCCGGTACCCGAAGTATTCGCGGGATCCTCGCAGATCCGGCCGCGAAGCGGCTCTGCTCGCGTGACGGCAAGATGGTCAGAAACCGGAGTGTCCATTATCAGATGGACGATCCGTCCATTATCCCCGACTTCAACAAGCCCATGTTCGGGATCATTGAAGCCGTGGCACCGAGCTTCACGTGGGAAACTCTCGATACCGACCTTCGATCGGTCGAAGACCAGCTGGCGGATGCGCTCGGGTCATGGGGAAAGTAGTCCTAGGTGTTGTGGGGCATGAGGTTCTTGACATGGGTGCCGGGCTGAGATGAGACGAGCGGACCTCTCCCGCAGGATGGAAGTTCCTCAAC
>NZ_LOSQ01000019.1:0-20874 GCF_001595485.1 Micrococcus sp. CH7 | reverse complement strand
CGCCGCCTCGTCGAGGCCGCCCACGACGCCGACCCGCGCCCCCGGCGCCGCGCGCAGCACGGCGTCCACCGCCACCACGGCCGCCGCCGCGCCGTCCGCGCCCTCCGGCACCCGCACGCGCGCCTCGACCCGCAGCGGGCCGGCCAGGGACAGGCCGTGGCCGCGGGCCGTCGTCGCGGGGATGCGCGAGGCCAGGACGAGCGCCTCGCGGGCCTTCACCCGGGCGGCCTCGGCGGCGTCGCCGCGTCCGCCGAAGTCGGCGCCGGCCTGCCACGCCACCGCGTCCGGCGCGTGGCGCAGCGCCGCCCCCACGCGCCACAGCCGGTGCGCCAGCTCCCAGTCCTCCCCGCCGTAGCCCACGAAGGCGGGGTCGAAGCCGCCGGCGTCCTCGTAGACCTCGCGCGCCACCGCGAGCACGGCCGAGATGACGTACCGGTAGCCGGTGGAGTCGGCGCGGCGCAGGCCGTCCGTGGCCCGGTACCCCTCGCGCAGCCAGGCCGGCTCGGCCAGGCGGGCGTCCGCGGGCACCTCGTCCCCGGGCCGCCAGCCCTCCGCCCAGGCCCGCTCCAGCCAGGCCTCGGCCAGGTGCCGCCGCCGGCCCACCACCGCGGCGTCCCGGGGCGCCGCGGCCACCGCCGCCAGCGCCGCGGCGAGGTACCCGGGCTCGGGGAGCATGTCCCCGTCGAGGAAGGCGAGCACGTCCCCGTCAGCCGCCTCCGCCCCGAGCGCCCGAGCCGCCGAGGCGCGGAACCCGCGGTCCTGCTGGCGCACGGTCACCACGTCGAACGGCAGGCCCGGGTCCACGCGGGGCGGGACGGGCGAGCCGTCGTCGGCCACCACGAGCTGCAGCCCCCCGGTCAGGCCGCGCTGGGCCGCGAGCGCGGCCGTGAGCCGGTCGAGGTCCGCCTGGGCCCGGTAGTAGGGCACCACCACGGAGACGGCGGCGCTCACGTCCACCTGTGCACGCGGCGGAGCACGTCGAAGAGCATCCGCGCGCAGTCCTCGGCGCCGGGCGAGAGGTCCACGCCGGGGCCCAGCCACGTGCGCTCGGGGTCCTCGACCGCTTCGGCGATCGCCTCGGCCATCGCGAAGGCCGGCGACCCGTTCGGGTGCACGAGCCGCAGGGTGCCCGGTCGCAGGCGCGCCATCTCCTCCGTGTAGCGGCCGGCGGAGGCGATGGCCCGCCGCCCCACCGAGGTCCACGCCGCCAGGGACCCGGACGCGGACACGTTGCGGTGCGCCGCGAACGGGATGCCCGCCGAGAGCAGGGCCGCGTCCGCGAACTCGTCCGGCACGAACCCGGTGACGCGGAACTCCAGGCCGCGCGCCTCGGCGTCGCGGGTCAGCTCCGCCACGAGGTCGTCGTGGCCGGCGCTGACCGGTCCGAGCGCCGTCAGCCGGCGCGGCGCCCCGGAGTCCGGGCCCCACTGGCGGTGCAGCTCGGTGAGGGCCTCCAGGGCGAGGGCGTGCCCCTTGCCCGGGTAGACGAAGCCGAAGAGCACGACGTCCTGGTCGAGGCCGGCCATGCTCTCCGGCACCACCGGCTCGGCGCGGGCGGCCGCGGCCCGGCGGTCCTCCACGGGCAGCGGGACCACGTCCGCGGCCACGTCCACCAGGTCCGCCAGCAGCGCCCGCTCGTGCTGCGAGGAGACCACGACGCCGGCCGCCGCCTGGGCGAGCCGCGCGTACGCCTCGCCGCGGCGGCGGTAGCGGCCGTCGCCCTCGGCGGGCTGCGGGATGTCGTGCAGGGTGAGCGTGGTGCCCTCGGGCAGCACGTCGACGAGCAGGTCCGCGGCGGCGGTCGCGGTGGGGCCGAACAGCGCGTCCGTGACGTCCAGGTGCACGGCGGCACCCAGCGCGCGCGCCTCCTCCAGCAGGGGCACGAGGCCCCGGAACGCCGCGACGTCCTCCGCCGTCAGCAGCTCCACCTCGGCGCCCACCCGACGGAGGGCGGCGGCCGTCTGCCGACCGTGGCGCACCACGCCGTGCTCCGGCGCGCCCACGGTCACGTACAGCACACGTCCCTGCGGCTGCGAGTCCACGTCCACGATCCCCTTCACCTGCGGCGGCGCTCCTCGACGCGGCGGCGCGCCGGAACGGACAGGATGCCGCTGCTCCGATTCTCCGATCCTGCCCTGACAGACTAGATTTCGCGACCCCCGGCCCGGGACGGGGACACGCCGCCCGCGCGGCATCGCATCCCCCAGGTCAGGAGGCCCTCCCCCGTGAGCATCACCGTCCAGCACGTGCCCGCGCAGCACCCGTACACCCGCGCGATCCGCCCCCTCGACCCGGGCGCCGCGCCGGACGTGGAGTTCCTGGCGGACCCGCCGGTGCCGGGCGCGCCCGCACACCGGTGGTGGCCGCCCCGGGCCCTGCGCGCGGAGTGGCTGGCCGAGCACCGCCCGGACGTGCTGCACGTGCACTTCGGCTTCGAGCACTTCAGCCCCGCCCAGCTGGCCGCCGCCCTGGACGCGCAGCACGCGCACGGGGGCGCCGTCGTCGTGACCGTGCACGACCTCGAGAACCCGCACCTGACGGACCAGGGCCCCCACCGGGACCGCCTGGCCGTGCTGCTGGGCCGCGCGGACGCCGTGCTCACGCTCACCCCCGGCGCCGCGGCGACCCTCGCCCGCGACTACGGCGTGCGCGCCCTCGTGGTCCCCCATCCGCACATCGTCCCGCTCGAGGACCTCGTGGCGCAGGGCGACGACGACGCCCCCGGCCTGCTGCCCCCCGACGCGTCCGACGAGGGCGACGGCGCGGCCGCCCCCGCCCGCCTGCTGGTGCACGCCAAGGACCTGCGGGCCCAGGTGGCCCCGGTGGCGCTGCTGCCGGTGCTCGCCGCCGCCGTCGGGACTCTGGCCGACCGCGGTGTCGACGCGCGGGTGACCGTGGAGGTCCAGGACACCGTGCAGGACGAGGACGCCCTGGCCGCGCTGCGCGCAGGCTGCGCCCACCACGGCTTCGAGCTGTGGCAGCACGACCGGCTCGACGACCCCGCCCTGCACGCGCTGCTGCGCGACGTGGACGTGTCCGTGCTGCCGTACCGCATCGGCACCCACTCGGGCTGGGTGGAGATGTGCCGGGACCTGGGGGTGCCGGTGGCCGTCGCGGACATCGGGCACATCGCGGACCAGTCCGGCGCCTGGTTGACCCCCGACTCGCTCGCCGCGTTCGACCCGGAGGACCCCGACTCCCTCGCCGACGCGCTCGAGACGCTGGTGCGCGCCCGCGCGCGCACGGCCCCCGCCGACCCGGCCGCCCGGGCCCGGCAGCGCCGTCGCGTGGCCGCCGCCCACGTGGCCGTCTACCGCGAGGCCCTCGCCCGGGCGCGCGGGGCACTGCCGAGCATGTCCGTGCTGGTCATCACGGGGCACCGGGACGAGCACCTGGCCCGCGTGATCGCCGGGCTGGAACGCTCCCACCGCCGCCCGGACCAGGTGGTCGTGGTCTTCATGGGCCAGCCGGACGGGCGCGTCCCGGCCACGGACCTGCCCGTCACGGTGGGACACGTGGCCGCCGAGGCGGGGCTGCCGCTGGCGCAGGCCCGCAACCGCGCGGCCGAGCTCGCCACCGGCGAGATCCTCGTCTTCCTCGACGTGGACTGCACTCCCGCGGCCGAGACCGTCGGCGTGCTGGCCACCGAGGTCGCGGCCCACCCCGGGTCCGTGGTGATGGGCCGGCCCCGCTACCTGCGGCCGGGCTGGACCTGCGCCGTCGAGGAGGCCGACCTGACCTCGCATCGCGCCGACGCCCTGCTGCGCCGCCTCTCCGTGCCCCACCGGGCGCGCGCGCACCTGACCGCCGGCCCCTCGGACGAGTGGCACCTCGTGTGGACGCTGATCCTGGCGCTGCGCCGTGCGGACCTGGCCCGCATCGGCGGTTTCGACGCGGGCTTCACCGGCTACGGCGCCGAGGACACGGACCTGGCCTTCCGCGCCCGCGACGCCGGCCTGACGCTGCGGTTCAGCCCCGCCGAGGCGTTCCACCAGCACCACGGGGTGATGACCCCGCCGCTGCACCACCTCGAGGACATCCTGGTCAACGCCCGCCGCTTCCGGCAGGTGCACGGCCGATGGGCCATGGAGGGGTGGCTGCGCGCGTTCGCGGACGCGGGGCTGATCGCGTGGGACCCCGAGGGCGAACGGCTCGAGCTGCTGCGTCACCCCACGGAGGCGGAGCTGACGGCCGCCCGCCGCGACGACGCCGCGTACTGAGCGCCGTGACGGCCGGGGGCGTGCCGGACTCAGCCCAGGGCGCCCTCGATCGCCGCCTCCCAGCGCCGCCGGTACTCGTCCGGCGCCACGAGCAGCAGGCCCGCGAGCCGGTCGGCGGCGGCCGGGTCGGCGAGGGCGCCGCGCACCGCGCCGGCCCAGTCGGCGTCCGGGTCCTCCCACGCGCACCACGGCACGCCCGCGGCCCGGTGGATCTCGCGCACGAACACGCGCTGCTCGTCGAACGGCCGCGGCTCGGGGGCGAGCACCACGGGGCGGCCGGAGCGGGCGGCGTCCACCACGGCGTTGTGCCCGGCCGAGACCACCACGACGTCGGCGTCCGCGGCCCGGCGGGCCGGCGCCTGGACCCAGCCGTGCAGCGTCACGGTGGCGGGCATCGCCTCTGCCGCGAGCCCGCCCGGCGCCTCCGGCTCGCCCACCCCGGCGATCGGGCCGTACACCTCCCACGTCGCCTCCGGCACGGCGGATGCCGCCCGGGCCAGGTCCGCGGCCCGCACCCCGCCGCCGCCCGTCCCGGCGATCACGGCGACGCGCGGGGCGGCGCCGGCGGACGCCGTCGTCGTGGCGCGCGTGCCGAGCCGGCCGGTGACGTCCGCGACCCCGAGGTAGGTGACCCGGTCCGCGTGGGCGGCGCGCCAGGCGGGGACCTCGAGCTCGGCGGCGTAGTGGGCGAAGAGGCCGTCGGCCTCGGCGTAGACGAGGGCGTGCGCGGGGTCGGTGCGCTCGCCGTGCATGCGGCGGTGCAGCACGGGCCAGCCCGCCAGGCGCAGGAACAGGGCCGCCTCCACGGACACGTCCACCACGCACACGTCCGGGTCCACCCGCCGCGCCGCCGCGTGGAGGGCGTCGAAGCGCGCCCGGATCTCGGGCCCCACCGGGGACCAGTGCAGGGGCGAGCGCGCCGGCTGCTCGTGGCCGGGCACGAGGTCCGAGGGCAGCGGGATGACGGGGACGTCCGCGGGCAGCAGTTCGGCCGCCCGGGGGTGGGCGGTCACGACCGTCACGTCGAACGCCCCGGTCGACGCCAGGCCGGCGGCGTGCCGCAGGTGCCCCGCCCCGTGCTGGTGGGCGTAGTAGAGGACCCGCCTGCGGGCCGGGGCCATCAGAGGGACTCCAGGCCCGCCGCGTCGGCGGACGGGCGCGGGACCTCCTGCGGGTCGAACCCGTACGCGTCCTCGGCGGCGGCGAGGTCGCGGGCGTCCTCGGCGGCCTGCTCGAGCAGGTCCACGTAGCCCTCCACCATGGTCTCCGCGCTGAACCGGCAGGCCCACGCACGCACGCGTCCCCGGTCCTTGCGGCGGGCGTGGCGGATCGAGACCGCGAGCTCCTGCGCCGTGTGGTGCACGGCCAGCGCGCCGGCCTGCGGGGCGACGATCTCCCCCATCGCGCCGCTGAGCAGCGCGGCCACCGGCACGCCGAGCGCCATGGCCTCGACCACGGCGAGCCCGAACGGCTCGGCCCACAGGGGCGTGGCCAGGAAGACCTCGCCCGTGGCGAGCATGTGCGGCAGCGTCTGGTGGTCGAGGTGGCCGTGGTAGACGGTGTCCGGGCCGAGCCGCGGCACGACCTCCCGGGCGTGGTACTCCTCGTCCGAGATCGGCCCGGCGAAGTGCAGCTCCATGCCCGCTATCCGGGCGGCGTCGATCGCCACGTGCAGGCCCTTCTCCGCCGTGATCCGGCCGGACCACACGGCGCGGCCGCGCACGGGGACGGCGTCGGAGACCCAGTGGTGCAGCTCGATCCCGTTGGGCACCACGTCCACGCGCGGCAGCCGGTGCTGCCAGGCCAGCGCGTTCGACGCGGACACCGAGGCCCACCGGTGGTGGTGGGGGGCCGTCCAGTCCGGGGCGTCGACGACGGCCAGCACCTCCGCCAGCGTGGCCGGCGTGTGCAGGACGGTGACCATGGGGCGGGCGCGCAGCAGCTCGAGCGGCGCCGGGGAGAGGGAGTTGTTCAGGACGGCGTCGGAGTCGTCGTCGAGGATCAGCGCGCAGGCCCGGCGGGCGGCCGCCTCGCGCACGCGGGCGCCCGCGCGGCCCGGGCCGGCGCCCTCGGCGGGCAGCACGGCGACGACGTCGCCCGGCAGCCGGGTGCCCTCCCGCGCGTAGACGGTGACGTCGTGGCCCCGGCGCACGAGGTGCTCCACGGTCATGGCCGTGTGCATCTCCAGCCCACCCTCGTAGGGCGAACGGATGGGGTGGAGCATGTGGGTGAGCACGCTGATGCGCATCGGCGTCCCCTTCCCGGCCCGGGCCGGGCCGAACGGCCCCGTGCGGGGCGGCAGAAGCGCGACTGACCTGCGGTGAGACGACCGCATCACGTCGGCGCTGACGTACCCCGGCACTGTAGACACCCGGGGGGTCCCCCCGGAAGCGCCGGCCCCCCCTCCCGGGGGTGAGTGCAGGGCAGGCGCACACGCCCCCGTCACGAGAAAGTCCCGGCCCGCGACCTCGAGGATCGCGGACCGGGACGGTCCGTGGAGCTAAGGGGAATTGAACCCCTGACCTTTTCATTGCGAACGAAACGCTCTACCAACTGAGCTATAGCCCCAGGTCATGCCCTCCCGCGGGAGCGCACCGGACCATCATACGCCCGACGCCCCCGATCCTCCAATCCGGCGGCCCCACGCGGCGACCACGCCGAGCACCACCCCCGCCAGATCCGCGACGACATCCACCGGGTCCCCCGTCCGCAGCGGCACCCACGCGTGCTGCACGAGCTCGCTCACCGGCGCGTGCACCGCGAACGGCAGCGCCCACCATGCGCTCCGCCCCCGCCACACGGCGAGGAACGCGGGCAGCGCGAACACGGCCACGTGGATCGCCTTGTCCAGCCCCGGCACGGCGAACCCGGCCTCCGGCACCTGCTCGCCCGGCAGGTACAGCACCACCAGCTGCACCACGACGGCGACGGCCAGCGCCGCCGTCAGGGCGCGGCGCCGTCGTCGGGAAGCGGGGGCGGAGGGGGCGGCCGGGGGGCCGGAGGGAACGGTCATCCGCCCATTCTGTCCGGCTTCCGTGCCGGGCACTCACGGTCCCCGCCCTGCTGAAAAGGATCTATGTTTTTGCCATTTCTGCGCCGACCATGTGATGATCGCGCCATCCGGGTGGGCTCGTTCCGCCAGGATGCCGGTGTTGACAGCGCCGCCCAGGGCCGAGGGACCGCGATGGCTTGAGCAGAGAGCTCGCCGTTCGTGGGCTCGGGACCCGGCGGGATGCCCTCCACCTCCCCGGCCCCCCTGGCCGCGACGTGATCGGTACGCCACCCTCCGCCCTGCGGAGCCGTGCCCTGACCGGACCGCGCCGGGGGATCGGGACGTCCGTAGTCACTCGTGCGAAAGGAAGTTCGATGCCGCCCTCCCAGGACGCAGCATCCCTGACCCAGCTCGGCGTGATCGGGGTGATCCTGCTCGTCGTGCTGTTCTACGGCGGGACCATGATCATGTCCGTGGTCATCTCCAAGAAGAAGGAGAACGCCGACGCCTACATGACGGCCGGCAATCAGATCGGCTTCGGCGTGTCCGCCGCCTCCATGACGGCCACCTGGATCTGGGCCGCCTCCATGTACGCCTCCGTGACCGCCGGCTACACGTACGGCGTCTCCGGCCCCCTCCACTACGGCCTCTGGGGCGCCCTGATGATCCTGTTCATCTACCCGTTCGGCCGCCGCATCCGCGCGGTCGCGCCGCGCGCCCACACCCTCGCCGAGGTCATGTACGCCCGGCACGGCCGCTCGTCGCAGCTCATGCTGGCCGGCTCCAACGTGCTCGGCTCCGTCATCTCCCTGACCTCGAACTTCATCGCCGGCGGCGCCCTGATCTCCCTGCTGTCCCCGCTGTCCTTCGGCGCGGGCATCCTGATCGTGGCCGCGGGCGTGCTGCTGTACACCCTGTGGTCCGGCTTCCGCGCCTCCGTGCTCACCGACTTCGCCCAGGTGATGGCCATGCTCGGCGCGACCGTCATCATCATCCCCGCCGTGTTCTTCGCCGCGGGCGGCCCGGGCATGTTCCAGGCCGGCGTCGAGGCGGGCCACGTCACGGCCCAGCAGCAGAGCTTCTTCTCCTCCGAGGCGTTCATGAACCAGGGCGCGCCGTACATCGCCGCCGTGCTGGCCTACGCGATCGGCAACCAGACCATCGCCCAGCGCCTCTTCGCCGTGCGGGAGGACCTCATCAAGCCCACCTTCGTCACGGCCACCCTCGGCTACGGCGGCACCGTGATCGGCGTCGGCATGCTCGGCGTCATGGCGCTCTACCTGGGCGTCGAGCCGCTCGACGGCGACGTCAACAACCTCCTGCCGCAGATGGTCGCCGACCACCTGCCGCTGGCGCTCGTGGCCCTGGCGTTCCTGATGATCATCGGCTCGCTGTCCTCCACCGCCGACTCGGACCTGTCCGCCCTCTCGTCGATCGTGATGACGGACGTCTACGGCCAGTCGGTCGGCCGCCAGAACGCCGACCCGAAGACCATGCTGCTGATCGGCCGCATCACCATGATCGTGGCGACGGCGGCGGCCCTGTACTTCGCCACCGCCAAGTTCGACATCCTCGACCTGCTGGTCTTCGTGGGCGCCCTGTGGGGCTGCCTCGTGTTCCCCGTGATCGCGTCCTTCTACTGGGGCAAGATCACCAACGTCGCGTTCACGGCGTCCGTGCTCGCCGCGCTGGCCGTGTTCCTGCCCGTGCGCTTCGAGTGGATCCCGATCGAGGGAGCCTGGGCGTTCGTGGTGGAGACCCTCGCGATCCTCGGCGTGGGCGTCGTGCTGGGCATCATGTGCTTCGGCTTCTTCGGCCTGCGTCCGGCGGTCGTGGTCGGCGCGATCGCCTCGGTCGTGATGCTGTTCCTCGGCTACGGCTTCCTGCGGGACTACGCCACCCTCACGGGCTCGCTCGTGGCCTACGCCGTGTCCTTCCTCGTCTGCTGGGGGCTGTCCGTCCGCTCCGGCCAGGACTTCGACTTCGACCGGATCGCGCGCGTGACCGGCGACTTCGACCCCGCGACCGAAGACCTGCCGCAGGTCGAGCGCGCCTCGGCCCCCGCGTCCTGATCCCCCGTCCCCCGACTCGCAAGGAGCATCCGCATGACCGTCGGTCTGACCCTGTACGTCCTGATGTGGCCCGTCCTCGTGCTGGCCGTCCTCGTCTCGATCGCCCGCGGCTTCTTCGCCGACTGGGCCACGGCCCGCCGCGAGGGCCGCTCGATCATCTGAGGTGTGCGCCGGGGGCGGCCCGGCCACGGGAGCGGCCCGGATCAACCGTTCGGGCGATGCCCCGGGCAGGGGCCGCTCCCTAGCGTGGAGGGCATGATGCGCCACTACTACGCCGCCCTGATGTACACCGTCCTCGGCCTCGCCTCGGGCCTGTTCTACCGCGAGTACACCAAGGCCCACGAGTTCACCGGCACCACCGAGCTCGGTACCGTGCACACGCATCTGCTGGGCCTGGGGCTGACCGTGACCCTGGTGGTCCTCGCCCTCGACGCGGTCTTCGGCCTGACCGGCCGCGGCCCGTTCACCTGGTTCTTCTGGCTCTTCCACCTGGGCGTCCTGGTCACGTCCGTGATGATGGCCGTGCGCGGCGTCCTCACCGTGGACGGCCTGACCCCCGCCGAGACCTCGGCCGCCATCCCGGGCATCGCCGGACTCGGCCACATGCTCGTGACCGCCGGTCTCGCGCTGCTGTTCGTCGCCCTGTACAGCGGTGTGCGCGAGCGACAGGCCCGCCTCGAGACGGGCCGCGTCGGCGGCGCCGTCGTCGGGGGGGCCTGAGCCGCCCGACCCCTGCTCGGCCGCGCCCGCGTCAGCGAGCGCGGTCGAGCAGGATCACGTCCAGGCGGCGCGGCCCGTGCACGCCTTCGACGCGCTCGAGCTCGATGTCGCTCGTGGCCGAGGGCCCGGAGATCATGGTGATCGGCGCCGTCGCCTCCACGCGGGCCAGCGCCTCCGGGAAGAGCTCCACCACGGAGTCCAGCGGCACGATGCACACATGGTGGTCCGGGACCAGGGTGATCGCCCGGCGGCCCTCGTCCGGGCGGCCGCTGAGGAAGATCGTCCCGGTCTCCGCGCAGGAGACCGTCGAGGACGTCACCACCGCGTCCACCTCGTTCAGCGCGTCCACGCTGAGGGGCTCGCGCTCGCCGTCGTGGGCGCCGCGGACCGCGGCCCGCTCCCCCGTATGGCCCACCGCGGGCTCCGTGATGCGCTCCCGGCCGGCCCCGCGGGAGTCCGCGGGGAGCCAGTCGGACTCCAGACCGGCCGGCACCACGTACCGGGCGTCCGGGCCGAGCAGCTCGGCGATGGCCGCGGCCACCGTCTCCTCGGTCTCGTCCCGCACGGAGGCCCGGTAGTCGATCAGCCGATCGCGCAGCATCTCCACCACCTCGGCCCGGTCCCGGGAGGAGGTCCGCCGGTAGGTGCGCTGCACCGGGTCCGCGACCGGGCCGTCCGCCGTCGCCTCGCGGATGCGCCGCAGGATCTCGGCCTTCGCCTCGCTCATCGTCCGTCCTCCTCGACGTGCTCGTCCTCCTGGCGGTCCGACCCGGCGACGCCGTCCAGGGCGGTCCGGTGCTCGGTCTCATCCTTGTGGCGGGCCCACCAGTTGCGGAAGGACTCCCGCGGGGGCGCCGGCACATCACGCTCGTCGGTCCACCCGCCGGCGATGCCCGGCAGCCAGCCGAGCACCCGGTCCGGCCCGGCCGCGACCCGGCCCAACCCCAGGCCCCGCTCGGCCAGCGACATGCGCCGACCCGAGGACATCACCACGGAGGCGCCCTTCATCGCCACGTCCATCTGCGAGGGCGTGACGGACTCCACCGTCGCCTTGGCACGGGCCAGGGGGCCGGCAGCGGCGTCCTCCTCCGTGCGCCGGGCCTTCCGGGCGGCGTGGGTGGCCTGCACGTCCTCGTCCCGGAGGTGGATGAGGATCGAGGGGATGTCGATGGCCACGGGGCACACGTCGTAGCACGCGCCGCACAGCGTGGAGGCGTAGGGCAGGGTGCCGTTCTCCCCCGCGTCCACACCGGTGAGCTGAGGGGAGAGGATCGCGCCGATCGGGCCCGGGTAGACCGAGCCGTAGGCGTGGCCGCCGGTCTGCTCGTACACGGGGCACACGTTCATGCACGCCGAGCAGCGGATGCAGTGCAGCGCGGAACGGCCCTTCGGGTCGGACAGCACCGCGGAGCGGCCGTTGTCCAGCAGGACCAGGTGGAACTCCTGGGGGCCGTCGCCCTCGGTGACGCCCGTCCACATGGAGGTGTACGGGTTCATCCGCTCGCCCGTGGACGAGCGCGGCAGCAGCTGCAGGAACACCTCGAGGTCCTCGAAGGTGGGCACGAGCTTCTCGATGCCCATCACGGTGATCAGCGTCTCCGGCAGGGTCAGGCACATGCGGCCGTTGCCCTCCGACTCGACGACGGAGAGCGTGCCCGTCTCGGCGACGCCGAAGTTCGCCCCGGAGATCGCCACCTTCGTGCTCAGGAACTTCTCGCGCAGGTGCCGGCGTGCGGCCTCGGCCAGGTCGGCCGGCTCGGAGGTGAGGCTCTCGTCCGTCTCCGGCATCTCCCGGAGGAAGATGTCCCGGATCTCCCGGCGGTTGCGGTGGATCGCCGGAACGAGGATGTGGCTGGGCCGATCGTGGCCGAGCTGGACGATGAGCTCGGCCAGGTCCGTCTCGACGGCGGCCACACCGGCATGCTCGAGCGCGGCGTCCAGGCCGATCTCCTGGGTGGCCATGGACTTGACCTTGATCACCTCGTCCACGCCCTTGGCGGTGACGAGCTCCGTGATGATGCGGTTGGCCTCGGCCGCGTCCCGGGCCCAGTGCACGACGCCGCCGCGCGCGGTGACCTCGGACTCGAGCCGCTCCAGGAGCGCGGGCAGGTCCGCCATGACGGACTGCTTCAGCGCGGAGCCGGCGGCGCGCAGCTCCTGCCAGTCCGGCAGCTCCTCGACGACGCCGGCACGCTTGGCACGGATGGTGTGCGTGGCCCGGCGGATGTTGGCGCGCATCTGGTCGTTCCCCAGCTGCTCGCGGGCAGACTCGGGGAACGGGGTCTTCAGCAGGATCTCGCCCTCGCCGTGGACGGGGCGGACGGTGGGCATTCCCAGGCGCACGCGGGTGGGTGCGGTGCTCATCGGCGAGCCTCCTCGACACGGGCGGACGGTCCGCGGCGGACGCCGGCGGACGCGGGGATGGACAGTTCGACGGGGCCGTCGACCTCGAGCGGGTTCTCCCGGGTGGCCGCGAGGATCTCGGCGAGGTGGACGGTGCGCAGCGGGCGGCCGTCCTGGCCGCGCGCCTCTCGACGGTGCATGGCCCCGTCCAGGTGGAGCAGGCAGGAGGCGTCGCCGCCCGTGCAGAGGGAGGCGCCGGACGCGGTGATCTTCTCGATCTTCTCCTCCGCGATGGCGGCGGAGACGCCCGGGTTCTTCAGGGAGAAGGTGCCGCCGAAGCCGCAGCACTCCTCGGCGTCCGGCAGCGGGCGCAGGTCGATGTCCGCGACGGTGCGCAGCAGGTCCTCCTGGCGCGAGCCCAGGCGCAGCAGGCGCATGCCGTGGCAGGAGGGGTGGTAGGTCACGGTGTGCGGGAACCAGGAGCCGAGCTGGGCTCCGGCGTCCGTCACGCCGAGGACGTCCGTGAGCAGCTGGGACAGCTCGAGGGTGCGGGAGGCGACGACCTCGGCGTCGCGGGCCAGCCCCTCGTCCCCGCCGGAGCGGGCGACGTCCGGCTGCTGGTGGCCGAGCGAGGCCACGCAGGAGGCGGAGGGGGCGACGGCGAGGTCGTAGTCGGCCTTCATGAAGGTGCGGACGTGGTTGCGCACCACGGGCAGGGCGTCCTCCATGTATCCGCTGTTGACGTGCATCTGCGAGCAGCAGACCTGGCCGGGCGGGAAGACCACCTCATGGCCGAGCCGCTCGAGGATGCGGACGGTGGCGAGGGCCACCTTGGGGTACATCGCGTCCACGATGCATGTGGCGAACAGGGCGATTCTCATGCCGGTCTCCGTTCCGGACGGGGCGCCTGGGGCGCCGTGCGGTGCGGCAGCACACGGGTGCCGTAGTGGTCAGACCATATCATGCCAGCCCCTTGCAAGGTGACTGCCCTCACAGTACGCTCCTTGGTCTGACCACAGTGGTCCGACCATCACCGGCCCGACCGGATCCCGCCCCGTCCCCTCGCCCACCGGGAGACCCCCGTGCACACCTTCACCCCCACCCCCGATGCCGCCGGCAGCGTCGCGCTCTCCGCCGCGCTCGGCGTCCTGCCCCTGCTGACGTTCTTCGCCACCCTCCTCGGTCTGCGCCTCAAGGCCTGGCAGTCGGGGCTCGCCGCGCTCGTGGTGGCTCTGCTCGTGGCCGTGCTGGGCTTCCACATGCCGGCCCACCTGGCGGCGCTGGCCGCCGCCCAGGGAGCGACCTTCGGCCTGTTCCCGATCGTCTGGATCGTCGTGATGGCGCTGTGGTTCTACCAGGTCACCGTGCTCTCCGGGCGATTCGACGACATGCGCGCGATCTTCGACTCGCTCGGCGGCGGGGACATCCGCATCCAGGCCGTGCTCATCGCGTTCTGCTTCGGCGGCCTGCTCGAGGCCCTCGCCGGCTTCGGCGCCCCCGTCGCCATCACGGCCACCATGGTGCTGGGCCTGGGTGTGCCCCCGCTGCGGGCGGCCACCGCCGTGCTGCTGGCGAACACCGCGCCCGTGGCCTTCGGCGCCGTGGGCACCCCCATCACCACCGCGGGCACGCTCACCGGCATCCCCGCCACGCACATCGGCGCGATCGTCGGCCACCAGGCCCCGTTCGTGGCCGTGTTCGTGCCGTTCCTGCTCGTGTTCATCATCGACGGGCTGCGCGGCGTGCGGCAGACGTGGCCGGCACTGATCGTGATCGGCACGAGCTTCGCCGTCGCCATCTGGCTGGCCTCGACCCACTTCTCCTACGAGCTCACCGACGTCGTGGCCTCCCTGGTCTCCCTCGCCGCCGCCGTCCTGCTGCTGCGCTTCTGGCGGCCGCGCGGCGCCGAGGAGGCCCGCCAGCGCCTCGACGCCCCCGCCCGCGCGGCGGCGCAGGACCTCACCCCCGGCCGGATCTTCATGGCCGTGCTGCCCTACATCGTGGTCGTGGCCGTGTTCGCCCTGGCCAAGCTGGTCCCCTCGATCACCGCGGCCCTGAACTCCGCCACCGCCAAGATCCCGTGGCCCGGGCTCGACGGGCACCTCGTCGACGCCTCCGGCGCGCCCCTGGCGAGCACCGTGTACAAGTTCGAGTGGCTGGCCTCCCCCGGCACGCTGCTACTGATCGCCGGCCTGATCATGGCCGTGGTCTACTCCCGGTTCGACCACGACGGCCGGTTCCCGCTCTCGGTGGGGAACGCGCTCGCCGAGATCGGCCGCTGCTTCGCCCGCATGCGCTGGTCCGCCCTGACGATCGTGATCGTGCTCTCCCTGGCCTACGTCATGAACTTCTCGGGCCAGACGGTCGCCATGGGCACGTGGGTGGCCGGCCTGGGCGCGGCCTTCGTGTTCCTGTCCCCGGTGCTCGGCTGGCTCGGCACCGCCGTGACCGGCTCGGACACCTCCGCGAACGCCCTGTTCTCCACCCTGCAGCAGACCGCCGCCACGAACATCGGCGCCGATCCGGCCCTGCTGGTGGCCGCCAACACCTCCGGCGGCGTCGTGGGCAAGATGATCTCCCCGCAGTCCCTGGCGATCGCCGCGACGGCGGTCGGCATGGAGGGCCGGGAGTCCGAGATCCTGCGCCGCGTGGTGGTGTGGTCGCTCGTGCTCCTGCTGGCGGTGTGCACGCTCGTGTACCTGCAGTCCAACGTGCTGGCGTGGATGCTGCCGGCGGCGGGCTGACCGCCTGCACCACCCGAGCGGGGCGGCGTCCATCGGTAGGATGGACGGTCGCCGCCCCGCCCCCTCGGAAGGTCCGTCCATGACCGCTGCCCCCGCCTACACCATCGTGCTCGACTGGCTCGAGGCCGAGCTGCGCTCCGGCGCCGTGGTCGTGGGGGACAAGCTGCCCGGCGAACGCACCCTGGCCGAACGCTTCGGCATCTCCCGGGCGTCCGTGCGGGAGGCCACCCGGATGCTCGAGGCCATGGGCCTGATCCGCGCCAGCGCCGGCTCCGGGCCGAACTCGGGCGCCGTCGTCGTCTCCGAGCCGTCCGCGGCGCTGGGCTGGGCGCTGCGCCTGCATATCGCCACCCGGTCCCTGCCGATGGCCGACGTCGTCGCCGCGCGCGTGCTCCTCGAGACCGATGCGGCGCAGGCGGCCGCCGCCACCTCCGGCGACCCCGAGAGCGTCGCCGTCCTGGCCGAGGTGGAAACCCTGCTGGACCGGATGGACGACCCCGCGCTGCCGGAAGAGGACTTCCACCTGCTCGACACCGAGTTCCATGTGCGGCTGGCCACCCTGGGCGGGAACGTCGTGACGGCGATGATGCTGGACTCCCTGCGCCAGGCGACCATCGGCTACGTGACCGAGACCGTGGCCGGGCTGTCCGACTGGCCCGCCGTGCGCGCCGGCCTGCAGGCCGACCATCGGCGGATCCTCGCCGCCTCCGCCGCCGGGGACGGCCGGGCGGCCGCGCAGGAGCTGCGGGAGCACGTCCTCGGCTTCGCCGCCCTCGCCCAGACCGGCAGGGTGCCCGCCGGCGGCTGAGCCGGCGGACGGATCCGGCGGTTCAGGCGGTAACGCCGTGCACCAGGGCGCCCACGCCCACGGCGGTCAGCGAGCCCAGCGCACAGCAGAACTCCACGAGCATGCCCACACCCATGGCCGTGAGCGCGCCGATCGAGCTGCTCAGGGCGGCCCGGGCGTCCCGGGTGCGGGCCCACTGGGAGGCGAACAGGCCGACGGCGAAGCCGAGGAACAGCCCCACCACCGGGATCACGAAGAACCCGACGGCGGCGCCGGCCACCCCCCACAGGATCGGGCCACGGGTGACGCGTTCACGCCGCAGCCGCCGACCGGTCAGCACGGCGGACGCGCTCAGCCCCGCCACGGCGAGACCGGCCGCGATGACGCCGAACGTCCAGGACGCGGGGGACCCCAGCAGCGCGGCCCACCCGAGAGCCGTCACGAGGTTGAGCAGCGAGCCGGGCAGGACGGGGTACACGGTGCCCACCAGCCCCACCAGGAGCAGGAGCACGGCCACGAGGGAGATCAGCGCGGGAGTCACCTCACCAGTATGACGGGACGGGCACCGCGCTGACGGCGACATGGGCGATCGCGCAGCGGCCCTCGTGCCCTCGCCGGAACAGGCCGGATCGGTTAGATTCGCCGCATGTTGGTCGCCGTGCCCACCGAAGTGAAGAACAACGAGTTCCGTGTCGCCCTCACGCAGGGCGGGGTCCAGGAGCTGGTGCGCGCGGGCCACCAGGTCCTCGTGCAGTCGGGGGCCGGCGTCGGCTCCGGCGCCTCGGACCAGGACTACCGCGACGCCGGTGCCGAACTGGTCGACGACGTCGACGAGCTCTGGCAGCGCGCGGAGCTGGTCCTCAAGGTCAAGGAGCCCCAGCCGGAGGAGTACGGCCGCCTGCGCCGCGGCCAGGTCCTCTTCACCTACCTGCACCTGGCCGCCTCTCCCGCGTGCACGCGGGCGATCCTGGACGCCGGCACGACGGCGATCGCCTACGAGACGGTCACCCGCGGTCGCTCCCTGCCGCTGCTGGCCCCCATGAGCCAGGTGGCCGGCCGCCTGGCCCCCGCCGCGGGCGCCTACCACCTCCTCCAACCGCAGGGCGGCTCGGGCGTGCTGATGGGCGGCGTGCCCGGCACCCGCCGCGCCCGGGTGGCCGTGATCGGCGGAGGTGTGGCCGGCGAGGCGGCGGCCGTGATCGCCGCGGGCATGGGCGCGGACGTGACCGTCCTGGACATCTCCCTCGAGCGGCTCGCGCAGCTGGACGCCGTCCACCAGGGCCGGATCCGCACGCTGGCCTCGTCCCACCTGAACATCGGTGAGACCGTGGCGGACGCGGACCTCGTGATCGGCTCCGTGCTGATCCCCGGCGCCGCGGCCCCGAAGCTGGTGACCGCCGAGATGGTGGAGTCCATGCGGCCCGGCTCGGTGCTGGTGGACATCGCGATCGACCAGGGCGGCTGCTTCGAGAACTCGCGGGCCACCACCCACCAGGACCCGACGTACCTCGTGGGGGACAAGATCTACTACTGCGTCTCCAACATGCCCGGCGCCGTGCCGCAGACCTCCACCTCGGCCCTGACCAACGCGACGCTGCCCTACATCAAGCGCATCGCCGACCTCGGATGGCGTGCGGCGCTGGCCGCGGACGAGGGCTTCGCCGGGGGCCTCAACGCCCACGACGGCGCGCTCACCCTGCCCTCCGTCGCCACGGCCGTGGCCGACGAGCTCGGCCTGGACCCCCAGAAGGACGTCCGCGTCACCTCCGAGGTGCTCGCGGAGGCCTGAGCCCCGCGCCCGTCGCGCGCGGGGCCGGCCGGCCGCTCAGAGCCCCGCGAGGAACGCCCGGTGGAAGGACCAGTCGCCGGTCACCTCGGGATGGAAGGCCGTGGCGAGCAGGTGGCCCTGCCGCACGGCCACGGGCAGCCGCGTGTCGCCGTCGCGCCCCGGGTCCGCCGCGGGCACGGACAGGCGCGACGCCGGCACGCTCGCCAGGACCTCGACGCCCTCCCCCGCCTGGACGACGGCGGGGGCGCGGATGAACACGGCGTGCACCGGCTCCGCCGCGACCGCGGGGATGTCCAGGTCCTCCTCGAACGAGTCCACCTGCGCGCCGAAGGCGTTGCGCCGCACGGCCACGTCCAGCACGCCGAGCCCGCCCTGATCCGGCGCCGGGTTGCGGATCTCGCGGGCCAGCATGATCAGCCCCGCGCACGTGCCGTAGGCGGGCAGCCCGTCGCGGAGGGCGGCGATGAGCGGGTCCTTGAGCCCCATGATCCGGGCGAGGCGGTCCATCACGGAGGACTCGCCGCCGGGCAGCACGATGCCGTCCAGACCCTCGAGGTCCGCGGGGCGGCGCACGGGGCGCGTGCGCGCGCCGAGGGACTCGAGCACGTGGACGTGCTCCCGCACGTCGCCCTGGAGCGCGAACACGCCGACGGTCTTCTGTGGACTCACCAGCCGCGCTCGGCCAGGCGGTGCGGGGCGGGCAGGTCGCCCACGTTGATGCCCACCATGGCCTCGCCCAGGCCGCGGGAGGCCTCGGCGACCGCCATCGGGTCGTCGAACTGGGCGGTGGCCTTGACGATGGCGCGGGCGCGCTCGGCCGGGTTGCCGGACTTGAAGATGCCGGAGCCCACGAACACGCCGTCGGCGCCCATCTGCATCATCAGGGCCGCGTCGGCCGGGGTGGCCACACCGCCGGCGGTGAACATCACGACGGGCAGGGCGCCGGTCTCGGCGACCTCGCGCACCAGCTCGTACGGCGCCCGCAGCTCCTTCGCGGCCACGTACAGCTCATCCTGGGCCAGGCCCTGGAGCTGGGCGATCTCCTTGCGGATGGTGCGGATGTGCTTCACGGCCTCGGAGACGTCGCCGGTGCCGGCCTCGCCCTTGGACCGGATCATGGCCGCGCCCTCGGTGATGCGGCGCAGGGCCTCGCCGAGGTTGGTGGCGCCGCACACGAAGGGCACGTCGAAGTCCCACTTGTCGATGTGGTTCACGTAGTCCGCCGGGGAGAGCACCTCGGACTCGTCGATGAAGTCCACCTTGAGCGCCTGCAGCACCTGGGCCTCCACGAAGTGGCCGATGCGCGCCTTGGCCATCACGGGGATGGACACGGCCTCGACGATGCCGTCGATCAGGTCGGGGTCGGACATGCGGGCCACGCCGCCCTGGGCGCGGATGTCGGCCGGGACCCGCTCGAGCGCCATGACGGCCACGGCGCCGGCATCCTCGGCGATGCGCGCCTGCTCCGCGTTGACGACGTCCATGATCACGCCGCCCTTCATCATGTCCGCCAGGCCGCGCTTGACGCGGGTCGTGCCGGTGCCGCGGGCGCCGTCGTCGGCGGCGGAGGCGGTGGAGGCGGAGAAGCTGCGGGCGCGCTCGTCGCTCATGGTGGTCCTTCCGAAGGGGTGGCGGCCCCGGCCGCGGGGCGGCTGGCCGGGGCGAAGACGCGGTCAACTCTAGTCCCCCGGCGGCGAAGCCCGGCCCGCGTCACGGACGACGACGTCACCCGGCCCCGTGCCGGCGCAGCGTGCGGCGTCGGCGCCACACGACCAACGCGGCCACCGCCGCGAGGAGCAGCACGAGGGCGAGGGCGCCCCGGCCCTCTCCGAGCGCCGCGCCGATGACGGCCCACACGACGGCCATCCCGACGGTCCCGTACACCAGGCCCCACAGGAACGTGCCGAGCGCGGCCGCCGGCAGGAACCGGCGCCAGGGCATGCGGGCGACGCCGGCGGAGCCGATCACCGCCGTCTGGATGCCCACCGTGAGGTAGCAGAACGGGATGGCCCACACCCCGTGGCGCTGGATGAAGCGCTGGGCGCGGACATAGACGGGCCCCTCCATCACGCGGGCGAACCAGCGGGTCCGCTCGACGCCGGAGGCCAGCCCCCGCCCGAGCGAGAACACGATCAGGGTGCGCAGGATCGCCAGCATCCAGAAGAACCCGATGGACCACAGCAGCGGCAGCCCGTCGATCCACGCCATCATGGGCGGAGCCACCCGTCGGTGCGGGGACTCATGCGCGCGCCCCGGCCGTGCTCACGCGTTCCAGAGCCCGTACGAGTCCGCGAGGTCCGCGATCTTCTGGGCGCGCAGCACGCGGGGCAGGTACGAACCGTCGCCGACGGCGGTGCCCTGCGCGTGCTTCTCGAGCAGGTCGCGGGCCCACGCGAGCTCATCCTCGGACGGGGACATCGCCCGGTTGACCCAGTCCACCTGATCCCGGTTCAGGACGAGGCGGCCGGTCATGCCCATCGAGGCGGTGACGGCGCTGGAGTCGACGACCGCGTCTTCACCGTCCGTGTTGCCGGGCGGTCCGTCGATCGCCCCGGGCAGACCGCCCACGCGGGAGGCGATCACCATGCGGGAGCGGGCGTAGGCCATGGCCAGCGGGTCCTCGCCGACGCCGACGTCCTTGCGGAAGTCGTTCACGCCGAAGGCGAGACGGAACGTGCCCGGCGCCTTGGCCACGGCCGTGGCGTTCTCGATGCCCAGGGCGGACTCCAGCAGGGCGATCACCGGGGTGCCGGCGCGCAGCCGCATGGCGGTGAACGTGACCTGCTCCGGCTCCTCGGTCTCGGCCAGCACGACGCCGCGCACGCCGTCGAGACCCGTGAGCGCCTCGAGGTCCCGCTGCCAGTGGTCCGTGGAGGTCGCGGAGATGCGCACCCACGCCGTCATGCCGCCGGAGAGGGCGTCCACGACGTGCTGGCGGGCCGCGTCCTTCTGCTCCTCCGGCACGGCGGCCTCGAGGTCGAAGATGACGGAGTCGGCCTCGGAGGCCAGGGCGGGGGCGAACGCGTCGGGGGTGGCCGCGTTGACCAGCAGCCAGGAGCGGCTGAGCTTGGCAGGCAGGGCGGCGGCGCGACGGTTCCTCACGGGCATGGCCTCCAGCCTAGCTGTTGTGGGTCATGAGGTTCTTGCCACGGGGTACGGGCTGAGATGAGACGAGCGGGCCTCTCCCGCAGGATGGAAGTTCCTCAA
>NZ_LOSQ01000018.1:1792-2253 GCF_001595485.1 Micrococcus sp. CH7 | reverse complement strand
GAGGGCTGCAGGGGGACCTGCAGGGCTGGGTGCGTCCGATCCTTGAGAACTCAACAGCGTGCACTTGTCAAATGCCAAATAACCTCGTCGGCTGACTTCGGTCAGTCGTGAGATTCCTTTGGATCAATTTATGGATTGTCAGTTTTGACATCCTTTTTGGTCATGATTGAACTCGCTGCAGCAGTGACTGTTTTCCCGGTCTTGTTGTGGCATTCGTTTTTTACGGAGAGTTTGATCCTGGCTCAGGATGAACGCTGGCGGCGTGCTTAACACATGCAAGTCGAACGGTGAAGCTCCAGCTTGCTGGAGTGGATCAGTGGCGAACGGGTGAGTAACACGTGAGCAACCTGCCCCTGACTCTGGGATAACAGCCGGAAACGGCTGCTAATACCGGATATGCACCATGAACGCATGTTCTGTGGTGGGAAAGATTTTTCGGTTGGGGATGGGCTCGCGGCCTA
>NZ_LOSQ01000018.1:1244-1512 GCF_001595485.1 Micrococcus sp. CH7 | reverse complement strand
CGGCCTGAGAGGGTGACCGGCCACACTGGGACTGAGACACGGCCCAGACTCCTACGGGAGGCAGCAGTGGGGAATATTGCACAATGGGCGAAAGCCTGATGCAGCGACGCCGCGTGAGGGATGACGGCCTTCGGGTTGTAAACCTCTTTCAGCAGGGAAGAAGCCACAAGTGACGGTACCTGCAGAAGAAGCGCCGGCTAACTACGTGCCAGCAGCCGCGGTAATACGTAGGGCGCAAGCGTTGTCCGGAATTATTGGGCGTAAAGAG
>NZ_LOSQ01000018.1:0-1234 GCF_001595485.1 Micrococcus sp. CH7 | reverse complement strand
CACACTGGGACTGAGACACGGCCCAGACTCCTACGGGAGGCAGCAGTGGGGAATATTGCACAATGGGCGAAAGCCTGATGCAGCAACGCCGCGTGAGGGATGACGGCCTTCGGGTTGTAAACCTCTTTTAGCAGGGAAGAAGCGAGAGTGACGGTACCTGCAGAAAAAGCGCCGGCTAACTACGTGCCAGCAGCCGCGGTAATACGTAGGGCGCAAGCGTTATCCGGAATTATTGGGCGTAAAGAGCTCGTAGGCGGTTTGTCGCGTCTGCTGTGAAAACTGGAGGCTCAACCTCCAGCCTGCAGTGGGTACGGGCAGACTAGAGTGCGGTAGGGGAGATTGGAATTCCTGGTGTAGCGGTGGAATGCGCAGATATCAGGAGGAACACCGATGGCGAAGGCAGATCTCTGGGCCGTAACTGACGCTGAGGAGCGAAAGGGTGGGGAGCGAACAGGCTTAGATACCCTGGTAGTCCACCCCGTAAACGTTGGGAACTAGTTGTGGGGGCCTTTCCACGGTCTCCGTGACGCAGCTAACGCATTAAGTTCCCCGCCTGGGGAGTACGGCCGCAAGGCTAAAACTCAAAGGAATTGACGGGGACCCGCACAAGCGGCGGAGCATGCGGATTAATTCGATGCAACGCGAAGAACCTTACCAAGGCTTGACATATACGAGAACGGGCTAGAAATAGTCAACTCTTTGGACACTCGTATACAGGTGGTGCATGGTTGTCGTCAGCTCGTGTCGTGAGATGTTGGGTTAAGTCCCGCAACGAGCGCAACCCTCGTTCTCTGTTGCCAGCACGTAATGGTGGGAACTCAGGGGATACTGCCGGGGTCAACTCGGAGGAAGGTGGGGATGACGTCAAATCATCATGCCCCTTATGTCTTGGGCTTCACGCATGCTACAATGGCCGGTACAAAGGGCTGCAATACCGTGAGGTGGAGCGAATCCCAAAAAGCCGGTCCCAGTTCGGATTGAGGTCTGCAACTCGACCTCATGAAGTCGGAGTCGCTAGTAATCGCAGATCAGCAACGCTGCGGTGAATACGTTCCCGGGTCTTGTACACACCGCCCGTCAAGTCATGAAAGTCGGTAACACCTGAAGCCGGTGGCCTAACCCTTGTGGAGGGAGCCGTCGAAGGTGGGATCGGTAATTAGGACTAAGTCGTAACAAGGTAGCCGTACCGGAAGGTGCGGCTGGATCACCTCCTTTCTAAGGAGCATCTGGCACC
>NZ_LOSQ01000017.1:0-1493 GCF_001595485.1 Micrococcus sp. CH7 | reverse complement strand
TTGTCAGACACGCCCTGATATGGGAGTGGGGTTTGTCAAGGGGCAGGGGTGAGCGGACGCCGTGCCCGTCGGCTGCGGCGTCCGCTCGTTCCGGTCGTGTCGGGTGGTGACGCGCGTGTCGTGTTCGACGCGTTGTCACTCTGATATGCGCGGGTTGGTTACCGCATGACGGCTTGTTCGGCGGGGCGTTCACGCGAGTCTAGAGATCGAGCGTGGCCTGCTGGGCGGGTTGCTCATAGGGCGTGTCGCGAGTCGCCCGGACGCTGCCGTCACCACCGTCGGCGGCCGGAAGCTCAGGGCCGGGGTCAGGTCATGACGGCCAGGGACCAGCACCAGCCGGCCAGCTCGCGGGCGATCGCGGCGTTGGCGACGACGCTGCGCTTCCTGCGCGCCTGGAACCTGACCCACCGGTCGTGCAGACGCTGGTTGCCGGCATGCCCGCGGGCTCTCGCCTGGGCGCTGGCCCGGTCCCAGCGGGCGCGCATGACCGGTGAGGTGGGACGGTAGACGGGGCGGTGATGCCAGGCCGCTTCGATCAGCAGGCGACGGGCGTGGCTGTTGCCGGTCTTGGTGATCCCGCCCAGTGCGCGAGACGCGCCGGAGGAGGACTCTGACGGGGTCAGCCCGACATAGGCGCCGATGCGGTGCCCGTCCAGCCGGGTCCAGTCGCCGATCTCGACCGCGAGAGCGAAGCCGGTCAGCGTGGACACTCCGCGCAGGCAGCAGAGCCTGTTCACGACGTCGGTGAACTCGCTGTCCGCGGCCATGCGTGCGATCGCCGCGTCGAGTCGGTCACGGCGGTCGACGGCCTGGATCATCGCCTCGTAGGCAGCGTCGAACGCGGCCTGCAACCCGACCAGCTCAAACCGCTGGGATCGCAGCCACCCGTCGTGCGCGACGGTCCATGCCTTCCCGCCCGAGTACTGGATTCCCTGCCGCAGCAGCAGCTTGCTGACCCGGTGACGGGCGGACATCAGATCCCCGCGGGCATCCTCCCGAGCCCGCACCAGATCCCGGGCCGACTCCGCCTCGATGCTCGGGACCACCACCTCGACGACCTCGCCCAACCGCAGCAGCCGAGCCAGATGCACCGCATCCCGCGCGTCGGTCTTCACCCGGTCGCCCACCGGGCGCTGCAGCTTCGACGGAGCCGCGACCACGCACCGCGCTCCGGCAGCCGTGAGAGCGCGCGCCAACCCGAATCCGGTCGGCCCCGCCTCGTAGGTCGCAGCGACCGGCCCCGGAAGACCCGTCACCCAGGCGACGATCTCCTCGACGTCGGAACCCATGCGTCGCTGCACGAGCTCCCCGGTTCGCTCATCGATCGCGGCTGCGACCACGCTTCGCGCGTGCACATCCAGCCCGACACTCGTACGCTCAGATATCAACTGGGGCCTCCCTCACGTATGTGGCTCGGCAAGCCGGAACACCGGCCCGCAACCCACGGTCTACGCGAGTGGAGGCCCCAGGCTCAACCACTCATAGCGTCTAGG
>NZ_LOSQ01000016.1:0-1341 GCF_001595485.1 Micrococcus sp. CH7 | reverse complement strand
GGGCCTTGACCCCGGATCGTGGACACGGTGTCATTTCGGTTATGCCGCTTCCGTGAGGATAGCGAAGGTGGCGGTCTCGTAGGCGTTCGGGGTGATGTTGCCGATCGCGGAGTGGCGCCTGCGGGTGTTGTAGCGGTTCGCCCACCGGAACACGGCCCGGTAGGCCGTGGGCGCGTTCGGGAACGCGGGTCGGCCTTCGAGCAGTTCGCGCTTGAGGGCCGCGTTGAAGCTCTCGGCGAGGGCGTTGTCGGCCGACGAGCCGATCGCTCCCATCGACTGGATCACCCCGAACCGCTCGCAGAGGCCGGTGTAGGACTTCGAGGTGTAGACCGAGCCGTGGTCGCTGTGGAACACGGCCCCGGCGAGGGAGCCGCGCTCGCGCCATGCAGCCTTCAGCGCGTCTTCGACGAGCTCGGTGCGCATGTGGCTGGCCATCGCCCAGCCGGCGAGCTTCCGTGACCCGAGGTCGATGCAGGACGCGAGGTACAGGTTCGTGCCGTCCTCGATGGGCAGGTAGGTGATGTCGCCGACGTAACGGCGGCCCGGCTCCCCGGTGGAGAAGTCGCGGCCGATCAGGTCCGGGAAGCGCCGCCCCGACTGGTCCGGAATCGTGGTCTTCACCCGCTTGCGCAGCCGGATCCCGGCCAGGCCGTGCTGACGCATCACGCGGGCCACGCGCTTGTGGTTGACCCGCTCACTCTCGGCAACGCCCTCGTTGAGGTCGGCGGTGATCCGCGGTGCACCCAAGGCGCGGTCCCCGCCCTGCTGCGGGTCCTGCAGCGCCCGGATCCGGCCAGCGAGGGCCGCATCTGCCGACTGCCTCGCGGCACGTCCGGGGGCGGCGGACAGCCACGCGTAGAACGACGACCTCGCGATCTCGATGACCTCACACAACCGCTTCACGCCGTAGGCGTCCTTGTGATCCTCGACGAACTGGAAGCGGTTCACCAGCTCGTCTCCCCGGCGAAATACTTCGCCGCCTGACGGAGGATGTCCCGCTCCTCCGCAAGCTTGGCCTGCTCAACCCGGAGCGCCTGGTTCTCAGCCTCCAGCCGCGCGATCCTCGCCGCCTGCGACTCCGCCCGCACCGCCGCCGGAGCGACCGGGCTTCCGGTCGTCGTGGTCCCGGAGCCGAGCTTGTCGACCCACTCCTTCAACGCGCCGCGGGACACGCCGAGATCCGCCGCGATCCCCTTGAGCGTCGCCCCGGGCGTGGACTCGTACAAGTCCACCGCTCGGCGACGGAACTCGTCCGTGTAGTTCTTCCTGGCCATCCTTGGATTCTCGCTCCCCCCAGCATCGTGCTGGAATCAGCGTGTCCAAGATCAAGGGTCAAGCCCC
>NZ_LOSQ01000015.1:0-97909 GCF_001595485.1 Micrococcus sp. CH7 | reverse complement strand
AGGGCTCGCCTGGGTTCTTCTCGTCGATCATGGTCATGATTCTTACCGTTCCTCTCGGTACGGCTTACACAGACCATCTGACACGCCCCGTCGACGTAGAGCCGGCCGTCCTGCGCTGGGCCCTCGAACGTGGGGGCATCGACCTGGCCAGCGCCACTACCGCACACCCCGACCTCGAGGCCTGGCTCAGCCGGACGAAGAAGCCCACCATGAAGCAGCTGGAACGGTTCGGGCAGAAGGTCCATGTGCCCTTCGGCATGCTGTTTCTCAGCGCTCCCCCGGCGCCGGCACCCATCCCCATCCCTGACATGCGCACGCCGGGCAGCCAGGGCGTGGGTCACCCCTCCGCCGAGCTGGTGGACGTCCTGCGGGAGTGCCAGCTCCGCCAGGACTGGTACCGGGACCACATGCTCGCCATTGGCGCCAACCCCGTGCCCCTCGTGGGCAGCGCCACGCTCCAGGACGATACAGAGGATGCCGGAACACGCCTCCGGGAGATCCTCCACCTGGACGCCCTGTCCGGCGCCAGTGACGCCTTCCGCAGCGTGCTCGTGGGCGCCTTGGAAGAGGCGGGGGTGCTGGTGATGATCAGCGGCTACGTCGGCAATGAAACCCGAAGGCCCCTAAACCCGGACGAGTTCAGGGGCTTCGCCCTGGCCGACGACCTCGCTCCACTGATCTTCGTCAACGGAACCGAGGCCAAGACCGCCCAGCACTTCACCCTCCTCCACGAGACCGCTCACCTGCTCCTCGGACACAGTGCGCTGTCTGATGCCCGCCCCGGACGCCACGCACCCTACGAGGAGGCCTGGTGCAACCGGGTGGCCGCCGCAGCCCTGGTGCCCCGCGTCGTGCTGGAGCAGCAGCAGGAGCGACTCAGCACTGAGTTCGACGAGGTGGTCGCCGATGTGGCCAAACGCTGCCAGGTGAGCCGCGCCGTCGTGGTTCTCCGGATGAAGACCTGCGGACTGATCACCCCTGCCGCCGCCGACGCGCAGCTCGCAGCGCTGGCCCGCGTCCCCCATCCCCAGACCCCGGCGCCGAAGGGCGGAGGGGGCGATTATTACCGCACCGCCCGCTACCGCCTCGGCGTCCCGTTCACCACCGCCGTGGTAGCCAGCGCCCGGGAAGGCGGAACCAGCTACCGGGACGCGTTCCGCCTGCTGGGAACCCACAAGCGTGAGGTTATGGACACCCTGGCTCAGAAGATGGCGGCCGCATGATGTTCCTGCTCGACGCCAACACCTTCATCACGCCGAAGAACAGTTACTACGGGTTCGATCTCGCCCCGGGGTTCTGGACGTGGCTGGAGCGCGCTCATGCGGCAGGCTGGGTCGCCAGCGTGGAGGCCGTGCGGCAGGAGCTATGCCGGGGCGGGGATGAACTCGCCACCTGGGCGTCAAACCATCCGCAGCTCTTCCTCCCACTCACGTCAGAGGTGCCCCAGCGCATCGGCGAGTTGGCCCAGTGGACCCTGACCCGTCAGCCCGCGTATCAACAGGCCGCGCAGGACGAGTTTCTGGATGACAGCGCCGATCTGCTGTTGGTGGCGCAGGCTGCATGCATGGACGCCACCGTGGTCACCTTCGAGGTGCCCGCCCCTCAGGCGCGCAAGCGCGTGAAAATCCCTGACGCCTGTGCCGCTCTGGAGACCCGCTGCGTCGACCTGTGGGAATGCATGCGCCAGACCAGCCCCCGGTTGACGCTCGACCTCGTGCCCTGAAGAACGTTGCACGTCACTGATGCCGTCAGTCGACACAGTGAGTGCCTCACTCGAGTGAGTGACAGGCTCTCTGCACTCACTGACGGGGCGGTTTTGCGTCAGTGACGGCCGTCAGAACCCGCCCGGGCCACCACCCGCATCACTCGCCAGGTTCGAGAACCGCGAATAATGCCCCTGGAACCCCACCACAATGGTCTTCGTCGGGCCGTTGCGGTGCTTGGCCACGATCAGGTCCGCCTCGCCGGCGCGCGGGGACTCCTTGTCGTACACGTCCTCGCGGTGGAGCAGGATCACCATGTCCGCGTCCTGCTCGATCGAGCCGGACTCACGCAGGTCGGACACCTGTGGCCGCTTGTCCGTCCTCTGCTCGGACCCACGGTTCAACTGGCTCAACGCGATCACCGGCACGTCGAGCTCCTTGGCCAGTAGCTTGAGGGCACGGGAGAACTCGGCGACCTCCTGCTGACGGGACTCGACCTTCTTGCCCGAGCTCATGAGCTGCAGGTAGTCCAGCACCACCATCTTGAGGTTGTTCTTCTGCTTGAGCCGCCGGCACTTGGCGCGGATCTCCATCATGGTCATGTTCGGGGAGTCGTCGATGAAGAACGGCGCCTCGTTCAGCCGCCCCACGGTCGCGGCGATCTTGGACCACTGGTCGTCCCGGATGGTGCCCTTGCGCAGGTCCTGGAGTGCGATCGTCGCCTCGGCGCTCAGGAGCCTCATGGCGATCTCGTTCTTGCCCATCTCGAGGCTGAAGAACACGGTGGCCATGTTGTGGTGGATGGCCGCGGCCCGCGCGAAGTCGAGCGCCAGCGTGGACTTGCCGACGGCGGGGCGTGCCGCGATCACGATCATCTGTCCGCCGTGCAGGCCCTGCGTCAGCTCGTCGAAGTCGTAGAAATCAGTGGGGACGCCGGTCAGGCCCTCCCCCTGGTTGCCGGCCGCCTCGATCTCGTCGACGGCGTGCTCCATGATCTCCGCGAGGCGCACGTAGTCCTCGGACTGGCGGTTCTCCGCCACCTTGTAGATCTCGGACTGCGCCTCGTTGACGATCTCCTCGACCTCACCGTCGCCCTGATACCCCAGCTGGGTGATCTTGGTGCCGGCGGTGACGAGGCGCCGCAGGACGGCCTTCTCCGCCACGATCGCCGCGTAGAAGCTCGCGTTGGCGGCGGTGGGCACGGACTGGATGAGCTCGTGCAGCACGGCGGGGCCGCCCACGCGGCTGAGCTCCTGGCGCTTGTTCAGCAGGTCCGCCACGGTGACGGCGTCCGCGGGCTCACCGCGGCCGTAGAGGTCGATGATCGCCTCGTAGATCATCTCGTGGCTCGGCCGGTAGAAGTCGTGGCCGCGCAACAGCTCCACCACGTCCGCGATCGCGTCCTTGGAGAGCATCATGCCGCCCAGCACCGAGCGCTCCGCCTCCAGGTCCTGGGGCGGCAGGAAGCGTTCAGAGGAACGGCCGCCGTCGTAGGAGCCCGAGTCTCCGTAGTTCTCAGTCAACGTCCGGAGACTCCCTTCCCACAGCCCGCACGACGGCGGCCCTCGCCGGTCTTCCCGGCCCTGATTCCTCTGTTGTCACCGCCCGTGCCGCCGCACCCTCCTGCAGGCGGACGATGCGACGGTCCCCGGGGCGACGGTCCGAGCGGATGCGCGCCTGTCAGTGGTCACCTGCGGCCAATACCCGCCCTCGCGTTGGGGATACCACGCGACACTACGCGCGCCGTGGAGGCCGGGCAACCGCGTTTCCCACAGGCCTTGTGGACAACGTGTGGATTCGGCGGCGTGTCGTGTGGATCGCCTGGGGACCACGCTGGGGACAACCGCGCGACCACTCCCAGAATCCGGCTCTGACCTGGGACGATGCGATCCCCAGAGTTGTGGAGGAAGATTCTCCACTTCCCCTTCGCTCCGGCCACCGGACTTGACAGCACCCTCGTTTGCGCCCTCATCACACCGCCTGGTACACGCCTATCCACACCGTCGTCCACACCCTCCACATCTGTGGACAACTCCTGTGGACAAGGTGCCCGGATCTGGGGACGGCGAAGTTGACAGCGTCTGCGCACGGCCCCGGGTCCTCCCCGTGCCCACCTCTCCCGGCCGCCCCGGACCGCCCGGCACCGATGACTCACGCACGTCAGTGACCCGCCCCAGAGTCATTGGACGGAACGCAAGCACGGTGCTTGGGTGGAACCCGTCGTCGTGTCGTCCGCCACAGTGAGGAGTCCGCCGTGCCCCCGGCCACCACCGCCCCCTCCCCGGCCTCGCTCCCCCTCGACGGCGTCCTCGTCGCCGACTTCTCCCGCGTCCTCGCCGGCCCGCTCGCCACCATGACGCTGGCGGACCTCGGGGCGCGCGTCATCAAGGTGGAGCACCCCGTGCGCGGCGACGACACCCGCGGCTGGGCCCCGCCCCGCTCGGCGACGGGCGCCACCTACTTCGAGTCCGTGAACCGCAACAAGGAGTCGGTCGGCTGGGACCTGAAGGACCCCGAGGACCAGCGGCGGGCCGCCGCCCTGGCCGCCCGGGCCGACGTCGTGGTCCACAACCTCAAGCCCGGCACCATGGAGCGCCTCGGTCTGGGCTACGACGACGTCGCGCGGGAGAACCCGTCCGTGGTCTACGCCGCCGTCTCCGGCTTCGGCGACCGCGAGGGCCGGGACCTGCCCGGCTACGACTTCATCGTCCAGGCCGCGGGCGGGCTCATGAGCATCACCGGCGAACCGGACGCCCCGATGAAGGCGGGCGTCGCCCTGGTGGACGTGCTCACGGCCAAGGACCTCACCGCCGGCGTGCTCGCCGCGCTGCTGCGCCGCGAGCGCACCGGAGAGGGCGCGCACCTGCGGCTGAACCTGCTCTCCTCGCTGCAGGGGGCGCTCGCCAACCAGGGCCAGGCCTGGCTCGGCGCCGACGTCGTCCCGCGGCGGATGGGCAACGACCACCCCTCGATCACCCCCTATCAGCTGCTGGCGTGCCGGGACGCGCCGCTCGCCGTCGCCATCGGCAACGACGCGCAGTTCCGCACCTTCGCCGCGGCCCTCGGCGTCCCCGGGCTCGCCGAGGACCCGCGCTTCACCACGAACACGGACCGGGTCGAGCACCGCGAGGAGCTGCGCGCCGCCCTGGAGGATGCGCTCTCGGCCGAGACGGCGGCCCACTGGCGGGACGTGCTGCAGGCCGAGCGGCTCCCGGTCGGCCTCGTGTCCACCGTCGCCGAGGGCGTTCAGCTGGCCGAGTCCCTCGGCCTCGAGCCGACCGTCGAGGTCCAGGACCGCTCCGGCGCCCCCGCCGGCCGGCAGTTCCGCCACCCGGTGCAGTGGGACCCGCCCGTCGCGCACCCGCGCCACGCGCCGCCCGCGCTCGGCGCGGACACGGCGGCCGTCAACACCTGGCTCGACACCCGCTGACCACCCCGCAGAGAGGACCCCCGCCATGACCACCCCGTTCCACGCCGAAGCCGACTCGTTCCTCGGCCGCGCCGACGTCGTCGGCCTGGACTCCCTGTTCTCCGCCGAGGAGAAGGCCGTCGCGCTGCAGGTGCGCGGCTTCGTGGACGAGCACATCCGCCCGCACATCGCCCGCTGGTACGACGACGCGGTGTTCCCGCGCGAGATCGTCCCCGAGCTGGGCCGCCTCGGCGTGCTCGGGATGCCCTACGAGGGCCACGGCATGCCCGGCCGCTCGGCGGTGGAGTACGGCCTCGCCGCCCAGGAGCTCGAGGCCGGCGACTCCGGCCTGCGCACCTTCGTCTCGGTGCAGGGCTCGCTCGCGATGGGCGCGATCCACAAGCACGGCTCCGAGGAGCAGAAGGCGCAGTGGCTGCCGCGCATGACCACCGGCGAGGCGGTCGGCTGCTTCGGCCTCACCGAGCCGGGCGCCGGCTCGGACCCGGCCTCCATGACGACGACGGCCCGCCAGGAGCCCGGCGGCGACTGGGTGCTCGACGGGGTCAAGCGCTGGATCGGGCTGGCCACGCTGGCCGACGTCGCGATCATCTGGGCGCAGACCGGCGAGCCCGGCGACGGGCGCGGGGTGCGCGGCTTCGTGGTCCCCACGGACACCCCCGGCTTCCGCGCCGAGGCGATCACCCAGAAGCTGTCCATGCGGGCCTCGGTGCAGTGCGAGATCCACCTCGACGGCGTGCGCCTGCCCGCCTCCGCGATGCTGCCGGCCGACTCCGCCGTCGGGCTCAAGGGCCCCTTCCAGTGCCTCAACGAGGCCCGCTACGGGATCATCTGGGGCGCGATGGGCGCGGCCCGCGACTCCTTCGACGCCGTCCTCGACTACGCGATGCAGCGGCAGCAGTTCGGGGTGCCGCTGGCCTCCCACCAGCTGACGCAGGCCAAGCTCGCGGACATGGCCGTGGCCATCGGCAAGGGCTACCTGCTGGCGCACCAGATCGGCCGCGCCAAGGACGCCGGCCCGCTCACCCCCGCCATGATCTCCGCCGGCAAGCTGGACAACTGCCGCGTGGCCATCGGCATCGCGCGGGAGGCCCGCGAGATGCTCGGCGGCAACGGCATCACCCTGGAGCACTCGCCGCTGCGGCACGCGAACAACCTCGAGTCCGTGCGCACCTACGAGGGCACGGACGAGGTCCACCAGCTCACGCTCGGCCGGCACCTCACGGGCATCGGCGCGTTCGCCCCGGCCCGCTGAGCCCCGCCCCCGGGCTCAGGCGTCGTCGGCGGGCGCCTCGGGCGCCGGGGCCTCCTCGGCGACGGAGGCGAGGATCGGGGTGGCCGGCAGCTTCCGCACGCGCTTGGGGCGGCGGGCGCGGGCGGGGATGAGGGCGCGCATGTTCTCGGTCTTGCCGAAGCAGAGCAGCCGGTCGCCCTCCTCGAGGACCTTGGTGTCCGCGGGGTTGGGGAACACGGAGGTGCCGCGGTGCAGGGTGAGCACCTGCAGGTCCTTCGCGAGCAGCCCGGAGTCCTCGATGGACTGGCCCACCCAGCCGGAGCCGGCGTGCACGGTGATCTCACCGACCCCGTACCCGGTGGACACGGCCAGGCGCTGGCGCACGTCGATGTCCGGGAAGCCGGCCTGGTCCGCCACGTAGTCGATGATCGCGCCGGCCACGTCCAGGTCCGTGGCGGCCTCGATGCCCTGCAGCCCCGGGGAGGAGTTCACCTCCATGACCAGCGGGCCGTGCTCGCCCTCGAGCATGTCCACGCCGGCCACGCGCAGGCCCATGATGTGGGCTGCCCGCACGGCGGTCTCCGCGTACTCGGGCGAGAGCTCGACGCGCTCCACGGTGCCGCCGCGGTGCACGTTGGAGCGGAACTCGTCCCCCTGGGCCCGGCGGCGCATCGCGGCCACCACGCGGTCCCCCACCACGAGCGCGCGGATGTCCGTGCCCTTGGACTCCTCCACGAACCGCTGGATGAGCACCTGCTGGTTGGTGCCGTGCAGCGTCTCGATGATCGCCTCGGCCACCTTCTTGGTCGGCGCCAGGATCACGCCGATGCCCTGGGTGCCCTCGAGCAGCTTGATCACCACGGGCGCCCCGCCCACCATGTCGATCGCCGTGGACACCTCGCCGCGGTTGCGCACGAACACGGTGGCGGGCATGTCGATCTCATGGCGGGAGAGGATCTGGGTGGCCCGCAGCTTGTCCCGCGAGTTCATGATCCCGGCGGCCGTGTTCGGCGTGTAGACGTCCATCTGCTCGAACTGGCGCACCACGGCGGTGCCGAAGTAGGTCACCGAGTTGCCGATGCGCGGCAGCACGGCGTCATAGCCGGAGAGGGGGCGGCCACGGAACATCAGATCGGGCTCGTCCGAGCTGAGGTCGATCCCGAAGCGTAGGGTGTCCAGGACCTTCACCTCGTGGCCGCGCTCGAGCGCCGCGGTCTTGAGCCGCTGCGTCGAGTAGGCGCGCAGGGAACGGGAGAGGATGGCGAGCTTCATGACCGCTTTCCTGGGAGGATGAGGGGCGTGTCTGAATCTAAGCACACGGCCCCGGCCCCCCACGGCGCGCCCGCCACCGACGACGGCGCCGCTCGCCCGGGTCTGGTGGGCTGGCGCGAATGGGTCGGCCTGCCCGCCGCCCACACCCCCTGGATCAAGGCCAAGATCGACACCGGCGCCCGCACCTCGGCGCTCCACGCCTTCGGCATCGAGCGGTTCGCCCGCGACGGCGCCGCGTGGGTCCGGTTCGAGGTGCACCCGTGGCAGACCTCGGCGGCGGACGCGCGGACGGCCGAGCTGCCGGTGGCCGACCTGCGCACGGTCCGCTCCTCGAACGGCGAGGCGCAGGAGCGCGTCGTCGTCGTGATGCCGCTGACCCTGGCCGGCCGCACGATCGAGGCGGAGGTGACCCTGACCCACCGGGACGAGATGGGCTTCCGCATGCTCGTGGGGCGCACCGCGCTGGCCGCCGGCGGCCTCCTCGTGGACCCCGCCGCCTCGTACGTGGGCGGGCAGCCGCCGCGCGGCGTGCGCCGCCGGAACCGGGGACGCGCATGAGCCCTCGCCCCGCCCGCGCCCCCTTCGCGTTCGGCGGGGTCGAGGTGGCGGCAGGCCGCCGCCACGAGCTGTCCCTGCCGATCTCCCAGCTCGTCACCGGCGCGGACGTCACCCTGCCCGTGCACGTGCTGCACGGCCGCGAGGACGGGCCCACCGTGTGGGTCTCCGCCGCGATCCACGGGGACGAGGTGGCCGGCGTCGAGATCGTCCGCCGCGTCCTGGAGCGGCTGCAGCCCAAAAACCTGCGCGGCACCCTGCTGGCCGTGCCCATCGTCAACGTGCTCGGCGTGATGGCCGGAGACCGCTACCTGCCGGACCGCCGCGACCTGAACCGCTCCTTCCCCGGCTCCGCCCGAGGCTCGCTGGCCTCGCGCATCGCGCACCTGATGATGACCGAGGTGATCGGCCGCTGCACCGTGGGCATCGACCTGCACACCGGCGCGGACCGCCGCTCCAACCTGCCGCAGATCCGGTGCGACCTGGAGGACCCCCAGACCCGCGCGCTCGCGGAGGCGTTCGGCGCGCCCGTGCTCTTCCACGCCCGCCTGCGGGACGGCTCCCTGCGCGCCGCGGCCCGCGAGACCGGCGCGCGCGTGCTGCTCTACGAGGCCGGTGAGGCCTGGCGGTTCGACGAGTACGCGATCGCCCCCGGCGTGGACGGGGTCCTGCGCGTGCTCGCCGCCCTGGACATGGTGGACCCCGCGGACGTCGGGCTCACCGAGCCCGGGCCGGACGCCGTCGTCGACGCCCCCGGTCCGCTGCCCGGCGAGGTCCCCGAGGAGCGGACCACGGACGTGCCCGAGGCGACCGACGCCACCGGCGAGGACACCGCCGCCGTGCACCCCGACGTCGTCGACGGCGAGCAGGACGCCCCGTACCTGGTGTGGCAGTCCACGTGGGTGCGCGCCCGCGCGGACGGCCTCGTGCACCTGGACGTCGCGCTCGGCGAACGCGTGAGCGCCGGGGACCGGATCGGCGCGCTCTACAACTCGTTCGGCCGCCGCCTCGCGCACGTGAAGGCCGAGCTGACCGGCGTGGTCATCGGCCGCACCGAGGCACCCCTGGTGCACCGCGGCGACGCCCTCGTGCACATCGGGGGATGGGACGCGTGAGCAGCCCCACGACGACGGCGGCCCCGGCCCCGCCCGCGCGCTGACCCGGGGCCGCGGGGCGCCGTCGTCGGGCGGCGCGGGACGCTGAGCCCTATCGCGGCCACGTGCGCCGATGCTCCACTGGGGGTTCGAACCGCCCGCCGAGGCCCTCGCCGGGCCGGCGGTGCGACCCGCCCACCGTCCTGGAGGTTCCGTCATGACCGCCCGTCCCGTCGCCCCCGGCATCCACCTCGTCCAGCACGCGAACGTGAACTGCTACCTCATCGAGGACACGGACGGGCTGACCCTCGTGGACGCCGGCCTGCCCGCCGTGTGGCGTCCGCTGGGGCACGCCGTGCGCGCGCTCGGGCATCGCCCGGAGGACATCAAGGCCCTCGTGCTCACGCACGCGCACTTCGACCACGTCGGTGCCGCGCGTCGCCTCGTGGAACGGCTGGGGGTCCCGGTGTACGCCCACCGCGCCGAGCACTACCTCGCCGCCCATCCCTACTCCTACGCGCACGAGAACCCGCGCGCGCTCTACCCCCTCCGCCACCCGGCCGCGCTGCCGATCCTGGGCTCGATGGTGGCCGCCGGGGTGTTCGCGGTGAAGGGCGTCAGGGCGACGGCCGAGCTCACCCCGGGGGAGACGGTGCCCGTCCCCGGGCGCCCCGTGGTGGTGCCGAGCCCGGGCCACACGCACGGCCACTGCGCCCTGCACCTGCCCGACCGGGACGTCCTCATCTCCGGCGACGCCCTCGTCACCCTGGACCCCTACACCGGCCGCCGCGGCCCGCGCATCATCGCCGGGGCCGCGACCGCCGACAGCGGCCTCGCCCTGCGCTCGCTGGACGCCCTCGCCGCGACGGGGGCCGGCACGGTCCTGCCCGGTCACGGCGAGCCGTGGCACAGCGGCGTCGCGAGCGCCGTCGAGGAGGCGCGCCGGCACGGGCCCGCCTGAGCGCGCCGGCCCGCTCAGGCCGGGGACGGGCGCCGGGCGATGGCCCGGCCGCCGTGCACGAGCCGGTAGTAGAGCAGCAGCGCCACCCCGACCCCGCCGGAGAACAGGTACATCACCGGGATCCCGACGGCGGCCACCACCGCGCCGAGCACCATGGGGCCGAGGCCGGTGCCGAGGTCCAGGAGCAGGAAGAACGTGCCCGTGGCGACGCCGATCTCGGTGGGCCGGACCACCTTGATCGCGATGGTCTGGAACACGCTCACCACGGGCCCGTAGGTCAGCCCCAGCAGGGCGCCGGCCACGAGCATGCCCGCCGGCTCCCGCCACAGCGCCAGCACCGCGTAGGAGACGGCCATGCCCGCGAGGATCGGGTAGACGACGGCGTTGTCCCCGTGCCGGTCGTGCAGCACGCCCAGGACGGCGCGGCCCACGATGGTGCCCGCGGCGAAGAGCAGGAAGAACAGGCTCGGCACCATCGCCGGGTAGCCCTGCTGCTGCGCGAACGTGGCCATGAACGCGAGGATGCCGCCGTACATGAACCCGGAGGCCAGGGCCACGCCCGCCGCCGGCGCCACCTCCGCGGAGAACACGTCCGCCCGGTGCAGCCGGAACCGGCCCGTCAGCGGCGGCTCGGGCACGCGCAGGAACAGGGCGATCAGCAGGGCCATGCCCGTGAAGCCGATGCACGCCCAGAACAGGGCGTCGTAGCCGACGGTGGTGCTCAGCTGCAGGGCCACCATCGGTCCGACGGCGCCCGCGAGCGTCATGGACGTGGAGAACCAGCCGGTGCCCTCGGAGCGGCGCACGGGCGGGACGATCCGCTGCACGGCCGTGGCCAGCACGGTGCCGGCCGCGCCGAAGCACATGCCGTTGAGCAGCCGCACCGCGGTCAGCGTGGCCAGGGAGTCCGCCCAGAGGTACGCCGCCGTCGTGAGGACGTAGCAGGCCAAGGCGACGAGCAGGACCCGCCGCCGCCCCCACGCGAAGGTGGTGGGCGTCGTCGTCATGCGGGTGAGGACCGCGCCCAGCACGAACGCCCCCACCACGACGCCGGCCTCCGCGTCCGACGCGCCGAAGGACGTGACGGCGTAGAGCGCCATCGCGGTCATGAGCGTGTAGAAGATCATCGCCACGAACAGGTAGGTGGCGCTGACGAGGATGAACGGGCGCGTCCACAGTGGCGGGCGCGGGGCCGCCGTCGAGCCGGCGGGGTCGGAGGGCGGTGGGGCGGAGGGCATGATCTCCATGTTCCCCCACGGCACGAGGCCCCGGCCCGCTCGTGAAGAGCGGACCGGGGCCTCGGGTGCGCGTCGCGGGCGCGACGGGCTCAGAAGCGGTTGATCACTTCTTGGCCTTGGCGGCCACGACCTGCAGCTGGACGGTCGCGATGACGTCCTCGTGCAGGCGGACCTGGGCCTCGTGGTTGCCCACGGACTTGATGTGCGCCGGCAGGGTGATCGAGCGCTTGTCCACGGAGCCGAGGCCGGCGGCCTCGATCGCCTCGGCGACGTCGGCGGTCTGGACGGCGCCGAACAGGCGACCCTCCGCACCGGCGGTGCGCTCGAGCTTCACGGTGGCGGACTGGAGCTGCGCGGCCTGGGCCTGCGCGTCCTCCAGGTTCGCCACGGCGCGGGCCGCGCGGGCCTTCTGCAGGGACTCGACCTGCTTCTCCCCGCCCTTGGTCCACACGGTGGCGAAACCGCGCGGGAGCAGGTAGTTGCGGGCGTACCCGTTCTTGACCTCGACCACGTCACCGGAGGTGCCGAGACCGGCCACTTCCTGGGTCAGGATGAGCTTTGCCATCTGGGTGTTCCTTCCTTCGCTCGCTCGATCAGCCGCGGCCGGCGCCGGCGTAGGGCAGCAGGGCCACCTCGCGGGCGTTCTTGACGGCCTGGGCGATCTTGCGCTGCTCCTGGACGGTCACGCCGGTCACGCGACGGGCACGGATCTTCCCGCGGTCGGAGATGAACTTGCGCAGCAGGGCCACGTCCTTGTAGTCGATCTCGGTGATCTTGGCGGCCTTGAGCGGGTTGGACTTCGGTTTGGGCTTGCGGAGTTCAGCCTTCGCCATCGTGGTGCTCCTTCAGAGTTCTCTGGAGCCCGCAGAACGGTTCTGCGGGATGGGATCACGCGACGTCCCGTGCCGGGCACGGGGCCGTGTGCAGTGCGGCCCGGCGGTGCCGGGTCGCGGGTGGGATGGGCCGCCGGGGCGGCCCTCCGGGCGAGGTGCGCCCGGACGGAGAGGTCCGTGGTGTTCCGTGTCCGTCGCGGCCGTGGGGGCCGCGCCCGGTCAGCGCAGGATCAGAACGGGGGCTCGTTGGAGGACGGGGTGTCCCATCCGCCGCCACCGCCGCCGGACCAGGGGTCCTGCGGCGCGGCCTGGCCGCCGCCCTGCTGCTGGCCGCCCCAGCCGCCGCCCTGCTGGGCGCCGCCGAAGCCGCCGTCGTTGTTCCCCCCGAAGCCGCCGCCGGCCGGGGCGCCGCCGAAGCCGCCCCCCTGCTGGCCGCCGCCGAAGCCACCGCCGCCGCCGCCGCGCTGGGCGCGGGTGACCTTGGCCGTGGCGAACCGCAGCGCCGGGCCGACCTCGTCCACGTCCAGCTCCCAGCTGGTGCGACGATTGCCGTCCCGGTCGTCGTAGGAGCGCGCCCTGAGGCGGCCCTGCACGATCACGCGCATGCCCTTGGTCAGCGACTCCGCCACGTTCTCCGCAGCCTCGCGCCAGACCGAGCAGCGCAGGAACAGCGCTTCGCCGTCCTTCCACTCGTTGGTCTGACGGTCGAACGTGCGGGGCGTGGACGCGACGGTGAAGTTCGCGACGGCCGCGCCGTTCGGGGTGAAGCGCAGCTCCGGGTCGGCGGTGAGGTTGCCGACCACGGTGATGACGGTCTCGCCTGCCATGGTCACTCCTGTCTTCGGGGGTTCTGCCGGTCAGTGACCGGATCCGAGGATCCGGGACTGCTCAGCGGGGTTCCGGTGGGGGCGTCGGGGACTGATCCGATGCTCTCAGACCCTCCGGACACGGTACGAGGATCACTCAGCGGTGATCTTCTGCTCCTCCGGACGGATGATCTTGGTGCGCAGGATCGTCTCGTTGAGGTTCAGCAGACGGTCCAGCTCCTGGGTGGCGGCCGGCTCCGACTGGAAGTTGACGACCACGTAGATGGCCTCGGACTTCTTCTGGATCTCGTAGGCGGTCTTGCGGCGACCCCACACGTCGACGTTGTCGACGGTGCCGCCGGCGTTCGTGACGACCTCGAGGTACTTCTTCAGGGTCGGCTCCACGGTGCGCTCGTCGACCTCAGGGTCGATCAGCACCATCAGCTCATAAGCACGCATGCGAACCCACCTCCTCTGGGCTTGCGGCCGCGGTCTCTCCGCGGCAGGAGGTTCTGCGTTCTCCCCTTACGCATGCATCCGCACTCTTCGGCGGCACGCAGGGGATCCCGTCAAGAATACCAGCACTGCGCCTCCGCAGATGAGGTGCCACCCCTAGGGGGCCGTGGGGTGGCCGGGGCTTGCCCTCGGTCGACGACGACGTACCTTGGAAGGAGGACACACATCCTGTGTCACACCCCTCTCACGTTTCGGAGCATCCCATGTCAGAGTCCACGTCGGCAGCGCCCCAGCCGTCCCAGTCCGTCCCCTCCCGCCGCCGAGTCGCCAGCAGCCTCGCGTGGGCGGTGCCGACCGTCGTCGCCGCCGCCGCTGCCCCCGCCGAGGCGGCCAGCCCTCTCCCGCGGATCGACCGCGTGTTCCGGGTCACCCGCGGCACCCAGGCAGCCGTGCCCGGCGCGTCGGTGTCGGAATGCCGCTCGGGTTCCCGCTTGAGCGTCACCACGGACGACGTCAACAACTACTACCGGATCGTCAATGTGCGCACCGGCTCCACGGTGACGAACGTGACCGCCTCCATCCTGGTGCAGAGGAGCGTGGTGGATGCGATGGCGCGGAACAGCAACCCCCTCACCTGGACGAACCACACGACAACAGACTGGAGCAACCCCGTCCTTGAGGTCTCCGGCACCACGCCGGCCGTGTACACCAACGACGGCATCGAGTACTACCGCTACTACAGCACGCTCAAGACCGCGGTACCCGCCCCCGTCTCAGGCACCATCACCCTGCCGCGCATCGGGTGGTACAGCAACTGCAGCACGGCCCTCGCCGGCGTGTCGGTCAACGGGCGCGGCTCCGCCGTCGTGAACGGCACGACCTTGGTCAATGTCGGCGGCTTTCGGACGGTGTGACCCCAGGCTCCGCCGGCTGACGCAGCCCCGCGCACGCCGCTCGCGGCGCCCCCCACGCGCAGCCTCACACCCCGCGGAAGAACTCCCGCACGGCCGCCGTCAGGTGCTCCACGTCCCGCACGCCGCACATCTCGCGCGCCGAGTGCATGGACAGCAGGCCCAGGCCCACGTCCACGGTCCGGATGCCCAGGCGGGTCGCCGAGATCGGGCCGATGGTGGAGCCGCAGGGGACGTCGTTGTGGGAGACGAACTCCTGGAACGGCACCCCCGCCACGCCGCACCAGCGGGCGAACGCGGCCTCACCCCCCGCGTCGGTGGCGTAGCGCTGGTTGGCGTTGATCTTCAGCAGCGGGCCGTGGTTCACGCGCGGGTGGTTCACGGGGTCGTGCCGCTCGGCGTAGTTCGGGTGCACCAGGTGGCCGGCGTCCGCGGACAGCAGCCAGGACCCCGCGATCGCCCGCGCCCGGCCCTGCCCGGCCACGCCGAGCGCCTCGAGCACGCGCCCCATGACCTCCTCGAGCAGCGGCCCGGCCGCCCCGGACCGCGACGCCGACCCCAGCTCCTCGTGGTCGAACGCGGCGAGCAGCGGGATCACCGGGGCGCCGGCCGCCTCACCGGCCACCCCGCCCGCGACGGTCCCCTCGTACGCGATCGCCCCCTCGGCGCCACCGTGCTCGCGCGCCAGCTCCTCGAGCGCCACGAGGCCCGCGTGCACCGAGCTCAGGTTGTCCAGCCGGCCCGACGCGAAGAACTCGCCCGCCAGCCCGAAGAGTCCGGGCGCCTGGGCGTCGGCCACCACGACGTCGTGCCCGCGCACCGCGGCCGGGTCCACGCCGGCGGCGGCCGCGAGCGCGGTCAGCACGTCACCGGGCACGCGGGCGGCCAGACCGTCGGCCTCCGCCTCGCCGGCGCCCTCGCCGCGCGGGGCGAGCGCCCCCACGACGGGGTTCGTGTGCCGCTGCCGCTTCAGCGTCAGCCCCTCGTTGACCTCGCGGTCCAGGTGGATGGCCAGCTGCGGGATGCGCCCCACGGGCCCGGTCGCGGCGAGCACCTGCGTGCCGTCGTCGAGGGCGAGACGCCCGGCGAACCGCAGCTCACGGTCCAGCCACGAGTTCAGCAGCGGGCCGCCGTACACCTCGACGCCGGCCTGCACCCAGCCGTCGGCCGTCACGGTGGCCGGGTTCGGCTTGAGCTTGAACCCCGGCGAGTCCGTGTGTGCGCCGAGCACGCGGAACACCGGCACGACGCCGGCGCTCTGCCCCGCCTCGTCCGGCCCGGCCGCGCGCGCCTCAGCACCCTCGTGGCGGCCCAGCGCCCCGGCACCCGTCGGCACGATCCAGGCCACCGCCGCGCCGTCGCGCACCACCACGTAGCCGCCCGGGGCCGACGGGAAGTCGACCGTCTCGTCCAGGCGGGTGAAGCCGACGGCCTCCAGGCGGCGTGCGACCTCCTCCGCGGCGTGGTAGCTGGAGGGCGAGGCGGTCACGAACTCGGCCAGGTCCCGCAGGTGGGCGGGCAGCTCGGCGACGGTGTCACGGGTCACGGGGGTCATGACCCGACCGTACCGCGCCCCACCATCCGTCCGACTACCCTGGCCCGAAAGCGGCCCCGGCCGCATCGCCCGCCCCGTCAGCGCAGGAGGAGCCCGCCGTGGACATCATGATCGCCGTCGCCGTGGGGGTCTTCCTCCTGGTGGCGTGGACCGTGGGCGGCTGGGCCATCGTGCGGATGGGCTTCACCCGGGACGGGGACGCGGCCCGCACCCCCGCCCACGACGACGGCGCCGCGCGTCCGGCGCACCCCGGCGCGGCCGCGGACCCGGCCACCGACCCCCACGTGATCTGGCGCGAGCAGATGAAGGCGGCCACGGCCGCCTCCGGGGCGCAGTGCGTCTGTCCGCCGCCGCCCCGCGAGGACGGCGCCGCCGAGGCGGGGACGACCGCGGCGCCGTCGTCCCCGGACTGCCCGATCCACCGCTGGGACTACGCCTGAACCGCGGCCGGCCGGTCTGAGCGCCCCCGGGCCGGGCCGGCGTACGCGCCGGCGAGCGGGTCGGCGTCCGGGTGGCCGCCGTGGTCGCGCTTCACGAGGTCCTCCGCCGGGTGCAGCATCTCCCACACGACGCGCCCGCACAGCCACAGCACCGCGAGCATGTGGGCAAGGATCGCGGCCACGTAGACGGAGTCGTCCATGGAGTGCTGCGGCGGGGTCTCGGCCACCCCCTTGGCCAGGTACATCCACACGGCGAAGAAGTGCAGCGCCTCCACCGTCTGCCACACCCAGAAGTCCCGCCAGCGCGGCAGGGCGAGCGCCAGGAGCGGGATCAGCCAGACCACGAACTGCGGTGAGTACACCTTGTTGGTGAGCACGAACGCCGCCACCACCAGGAACGTCAGCTGCGCCAGCCGCGGGGTGTGCCGCACCCGCACGCCGAGCACGAAGATCCCGAGGCAGCACACCGCGAAGGTGCCGTAGGCCAGCAGGGTGAGGGAGTCCTCCGGCACGAACGCCCACCCGGCCTGCGCGGCGGTCACGTCCCACGCGTGCCACACGCTGGACAGGCCCGGCCCGCGCTCGCCGGAGAAGGTGAAGAACACGGACCACGCCTGGAAGTTCACGGCCATGAGCGGCACGTTGACCGCCGCCCACGCCGCCACCGTGCCCCCGGCCGCGAGCAGGAACGGCCGCCACCGCCGCGAGCGCACCGCCAGGATCAGCAGCGGCCCCAGGATCAGCAGCGGATACAGCTTCATGGCCGCGCCGAGGCCGAACAGCATCCCCGCCGTCAGGGACCGGCCGCGCGACCAGGCGTACATGCCGCACGCCAGCAGGGCCACGGCCCACAGGTCCCAGTTGATGGTGCCGGCCAGTACGAGCCCCGGGGCCACGGCCACCATGAGCCCGTCCGTCCACCGGCGCCCCGCCATCCGGACGGTCAGCACCGCGACGACGGCCCACAGCACCACCACGAATCCGAGGTTCACGAGCCAGAACACCACCGTGCCCTGCTCCGGCGAGAACGGCAGCGCCTGCGTGATCCAGGCCGCCACCGAGCCCACGACGGACATCAGCACGGGGTACTCGAACGTGGAGCCCGCCCGGAACGGCGCCCAGGGGTCCGCCGCGAACCCGCGCCCGCCGTAGAGCGCGGCCCAGTCCGAGTAGCAGCCCGCGTAGTAGACGTCCGGGGCGCCCCAGCCGTGCAGCAGGCACGGCGACTTCTGCAGCACGGTCACGACGGCGGCCAGAGCCACCAGCAGCCCCGTCAGCGCCGCGGGCCCGGCCCAGGAGCCGGTCCCCCGTCCGGGGCCGTTCGCCGCGAGGCCGCCGGCGAGCTGGAAGCGGCCGCCGCGCTCGCCGGGGGCGGGCAGGGTCCCGGACGGTGCGCTGTCAGCGGAACGCCCGGCGGGGGCACCCGGGTCGGCCACGGCGTCGCACGGGGCGCCGTCCGCGGCGTGAGTAGGCGGCTCGCTGGGGGTCGCGGCATGCGCGGGGGCCGGTCTCATGCCCCCATCCTAGGAAGCCGCCCGGACACCGGACGGGCGGGGCCGCCGTCGTCGGTCGTAGACTGGCGGGGTTGATCCCCGGGTGAGCGCCCCGCCGAACGGTGTGGGCCCCCCTGCGCGCGCCGCGTGCCCGCACCCGTTCCGGACAGTCGAGGAGAGAACCAGACCGTGGCCACCAATCCCATCCGCGTCGCCATCGCCGGCGTGGGCAACTGCGCAACATCCCTCATCCAGGGTGTGGAGTACTACCGCGAGGCGAAGGCCACGGACACGGTCCCAGGCCTGATGCACGTGCAGTTCGGCGACTACCACGTGTCCGACCTCGAGTTCGTGGCCGCGTTCGACGTGGACGCGAAGAAGGTCGGCCTGGACCTGTCCGAGGCCATCACCGCCTCCGAGAACAACACCATCAAGATCGCGGACGTGCCCCACGCGGACGTCACCGTCCAGCGCGGCCCCACCCTGGACGGCCTCGGCAAGTACTACGCCGAGACCATCGAGGAGTCGGAGGCCGAGCCCGTGGACGTGGCCCAGGCCCTCCGCGACGCGGAGGTGGACGTGCTGGTCTGCTACCTGCCCGTCGGCTCGCAGCTGGCCACCGAGCACTACGCCCAGGCCGCGATCGACGCCGGCGTCGCGTTCGTGAACGCCCTGCCCGTGTTCATCGCCGGCACCCCGGAGTGGGCCGAGAAGTTCACCGCCGCGGGTGTGCCGATCGTGGGCGACGACATCAAGTCCCAGATCGGCGCCACCATCACCCACCGCGTGATGGCCAAGCTGTTCGAGGACCGCGGCGTCACCCTGGACCGCACCTACCAGCTCAACGTGGGCGGCAACATGGACTTCAAGAACATGCTCGAGCGTGAGCGCCTGGAGTCCAAGAAGATCTCCAAGACGCAGGCCGTCACCTCCAACACCTCCGCGCAGCTGGGCGAGAAGGACGTGCACATCGGCCCGTCCGACTACGTGGCCTGGCTCGACGACCGCAAGTGGGCGTTCGTGCGCCTCGAGGGCCGCAACTTCGGCGACGCCCCGGTCTCGCTCGAGTACAAGCTCGAGGTGTGGGACTCCCCCAACTCGGCCGGCGTGATCATCGACGCCGTGCGCGCCGCGAAGATCGCCCTGGACCGCGGCATCGGCGGCCCGATCCTCTCGGCCTCGTCCTACTTCATGAAGTCCCCGCCCGTGCAGCACAACGACGACGCGGCGCACGAGCTCGTGGAGGCCTTCATCCGCGGCGACATCGAGCGCTGACCCGCCCGGTCCCCGCGGACCGCGCACGACGCCGGCCCGTCACCCTCCCCGTGGAGGTGACGGGCCGGCGTCGTCGTGGGGGCGCGCGCCGCCCCGGCCACCGCGCTCAGCGCCGCGCGCCGAGCCGGTCCTCGATGGTGAGCCGGACGAGCTGGGCGTACATGGCCTGGCCGTCGGCGCGGGGGTGCACGCCGTCGGCGGAGAAGTCCGTGACGTGCTGCTTCGCCGCGGCGTCCCAGTCCGCCAGGACGATCCGGTCCGGGTGGGCCTTGGCCTGCGCCTCCATCTGCACCTGCACGTCCGCGATCCAGTCCATCGGGCCGTGCGGGACGACGAGCACGAGCAGCCGGTCCTCGCCGACGGCCGCCAGGATCTTCTCCCAGTCGCCCCGATGGGTGGTGCCGTTGGCGCCCAGGGCCACCACGACGACGTCGCTCAGCTGGCCGTCCGCCTTGAGCTTCTCGAGCTCGTCCGCGGCGTCCCAGATCTGGTAGCCCACCTCTGCCTCGAGCAGCATCCCCGGCAGCTGCTCCATGAGCGTGGGCGCGGCCGAGAGCGAGACGGAGTCGCCGATCAGGGTGACGTCCGGGCCGAGCTCGGACGGCGGCAGGGCCGCGGTGAGCTGCTCCTTGGAGTACGTGGGGCGCGTGACGGCCGGGTCGCCGAGCCCGAGCCCGGACGGCTCGGCGGACGATCCGGGCGAGGACGTCGCGCCGGCGGAGCTCTCCGCGTCCCCGGGGGCGGCCGAGCCGGGCGAGGCCGAGGCCGACGCCTCGGCCCGCTTCGACTGCTCCGCCGCGCGGGACTCGCGGGCCGCCTGCTGCGCCGCCTGGGCGGCCTTGAGGGACTCCTCCGCCTGGGCGATGTCCTGCTCGAGCTGGGTCTGCGCGGGCGAGTGCACCACGGCGGCCACGGCCGCCGTGGGGACGGCCACGAGCCCCAGCGCAGTGGCGGCGGCCGCGAGCCGGCCGATCGGCCCGGCCCCGCCCGTGAACGCCCGCCGCGCGGCCGCGCCCCAGCGGCCGAAGGCGCCCCTGAACCCCTCGTGGAGGATGGGCTCCTCGATCAGCCGGGTGCTCAGGTCGGCGATCAGGGCGGTCAGCAGCAGGATCGCGCCGGCGGCCACGGGCTCGACCCACCCGGGGGCGTCCACGGGCACCATCACGCGCATGATCACGAGCAGCGGCCAGTGCCACAGGTACGCGGCGTAGGAGCGGCGCCCCCACCAGCGCAGGAACCCGTTGCCCAGCGCGCGCGAGAGCGAGTCGCGCCGGTCGCCCTGCACCACGTGCCAGACGATGAACGCGACGACGGCGGACAGGCCCGCCAGCACTCCGCGGTACGTGCTCGCGTGGCCGCCGTCGACCAGGGCGAAGCCCGCCGCGAGCACCGCGACGGCGCCCCACGCGACAGCCACCCGCGTGGCCGAGGTCCGCGGCTCGGGGCCGCCGTGCTCGGGCCGGGGCACATGGGCCAGGCCGATCGCCACGCACGCGCCGAACAGCAGGCCGAAGGCGTGGGTGTCCGTGCCGAAGTAGAGGCGGGCCTGCTCGAACCCGTGCCACGAGCCCCAGGCCATCCACGCCGCGGAGGCCACGGCCGCGACCGCGACCGCGAGGATACGACGTCGGTCCGCCACCCGCCCCGAGTTCACCGTGCTGCGCGGCGGCCAGGTGAGCAGGAGCAGCCCCCAGAGGAGCAGGGGCCAGAGGATGTAGAACTGCTCCTCGATCGCCAGGGACCACAGGTGCTCGAACAGAGGCGGCGAGGCGCGGTTGAAGTAGTCCCCGCCCTCGAGGATCATCACCCAGTTGCTGGTGTAGGTCAGGGCGCCGAACCATTGGCGACCCAGGCCCGCGGGGAACTCGTCCACCGCCAGCCACGCGAGCGCGGTGGTGCCCACGAGCGCCATCAGCATGGCCGGGATGAGTCGTCGGACGCGCTTCATCCAGAAGGTGCCCAGCGCCACGCCCCGGCCCGCGTCCACACCGCGGACCAGGCCGGTGGTGATGAGGAAGCCGGAGAGCACGAAGAACATGTCCACGCCCACGAACCCGCCGCGCAGGAAGGTGGGCCAGGCGTGGAAGACGAGCACGGCGAGCACCGCGATCCCCCGCAGCCCGTCGAGGGCGGTCACCCGGCCGGGGCCGCGGCTGACCCGCGTGCCGACCTTGACGGCGGGCACGCCGTCCTGGGGCGACAGGGCATGGCGGGGCACGGGCGCGGTGCGCTGGTCGGAACTCACAGCGGTCGATCATTCCATCCCGACCTGGATGGGCCAAAGCCTCCGGCTATCCCCCACCCACCCACCGCGTTGGGGGCGGTTTCCGGCGGTATTCCGCTCCCAAAGCACCGGATTCCGCCCCCGGAAGCGGGGGTGCGGGCGCCGGTCAGTGGTTGCGCAGCGCCTCGATGAGCTCGTCCTTGGTCATGGTGGAGCGGCCCTCGATGTCGAGTTCGCGGGCCCGCTTCGCGAGCTCGTCCTTGGTCCAGTCCGCGTAGGAGCCGGCCTCGCCGCCACGCTCGGCGACCTCGTCCCGGCCGTCCCGGGCGGAGGCGTTGGCGATCCGTGCGGCCTTCTCCTCGCTCGCGCCCTCGCGGCGCAGCGCCTCGTAGACCTCGGGGTCCTTGATGCTGGAGGTGCCGGGGCCCATGGGGGCGCCGTTCTTCTCGGTCTTCTTCTCAGCCATGCGGCCAGTGTGGTCCCGGCCCGACGACGGGTGGAAGGCCCGCCGCGCCGCCTCAGCCCTGCTGGGCCTCCGGCTGCTCGGCCCACCAGCGCCGCAGCTCCGCCTCGGCCTCGGCCTGCTCGTGCGGGCCCTCGTCGAGACGCCACTCGAGCAGGTGGCTGTACGCCCGCCCCACCACCGGGCCCGGGCGGATCCCCAGCAGCGCCATGATCTGCTGCCCGTCCAGATCCGGCCGCACGGCGGCGAGCTCCTCGGCCTCGGCGATCTCGGCGATGCGCCGCTCGAGGTCGTCGTACGCGTGGGCCAGCCGCTCGGCCTTGCGCCGGTTGCGGGTGGTCACGTCCGAGCGGGTCAGCGCGTGCAGGCGGGGCAGCAGGTCGCCGGCGTCGTGCGCGTACCGGCGGACGGCGGAGTCGGTCCAGCCGGCGTCGCCGTAGCCGTAGAACCGCATGTGCAGCTCCACCAGACGGGCCACCGCCTTGATGGTGTCGTTGTCGAACTTCAGGGCACGCAGCCGCTTGCGGACGAGCTTGGCCCCCACGGTCTCGTGGTGCCGGAAGGTGACGGCCCCGCCCTTCTCGAAGCGGCGCGTGGCCGGCTTGCCGACGTCGTGCAGCAGCGCCGCCAGGCGCAGCACGGGGTCGGGGGTCGACGGCGCGTACTCACCCTCCAGCTCCATGGCCTGCTCCAGCACGGTCAGGGAGTGGGCGTAGACGTCCTTGTGGCGGTGGTGCTCGTCCGACTCGAGCTGCAGGGCGGGCAGCTCGGGCAGGACGTGGTCGGCCAGGCCGGTGCGCACGAGCAGGTCGAGGCCGGCGCGCGGGTGCGCCCCGCAGACGAGCTTGACGAGCTCCTCGCGGACGCGTTCGGCGGAGATGATCGTGATCCGCTCGGCCATCGCGGTCATGGCCTGCTCCACCTCGGGGGCCACGGCGAAGCCGAGCTGGGAGGCGAACCGGGCGGCGCGCATCATGCGCAGCGGATCGTCGGAGAAGGAGTCCTCGGGGGTGCCGGGGGTGCGCAGCACGCCGGCGTGCAGGTCCCGCATGCCGCCGAAGGGGTCCACGAGCTCGAGGGCGGGCAGGCGCAGGGCCATGGCGTTGACGGTGAAGTCGCGGCGCAGCAGGTCGTCCTCGAGGCTGTCGCCGAAGGCCACCTGCGGCTTGCGGCTGGCCGGGTCGTACTGCTCGGCCCGGTAGGTGGTGACCTCGAGCTGCCAGCCGGCCTTGCGGAAGCCGATGGTCCCGAACCGCCGCCCCACGTCCCACGTGGCGTCCGCCCAGCCGGCGCCGACGGCCTCGGACGCGTCCGGGTCGGCGTCCGTGGTGAAGTCCAGGTCCGGCGACGGCCGTCCCAGGAAGAGGTCGCGGACCGGGCCGCCCACCAGGGAGAGCTCGTGACCGGCGGCCTCGAACCTCCGCCCCAGCTCCACGACGACGGCGGGCAGGGTGGCGTCCGCGGGGAAGCCGGGGGGCAGCGCGTGGGTGGCGGTGGTCAGATCCATGATGCCTACAAGGGTGCCAGACGGTCCCGGCACGGGCCCGCGCGGGCCGGGCTAGAGTTGACGGCATGACCCGCCCCGATCCCTCCGCGCACCGGGGCGCCCCCCTGCCCTCCGCGCTGGGGGCGTGGCGTCGCCGGCCGCAGCCGCCTCTGCGCCCCGTCACCTCGGCCCCCGCGGGACCCCGTTCCGCCGGTGCCGCCTCCCTGCCCACGGTGGAGGAGGTCTCCGCCGGCGGCGTCATCGTCCGCGAGCACGACGGCGGCCTCGAGGTGGCCGTGATCGCCCGCTACAACCGCGGTGGCCGGCTCGAGTGGTGCCTGCCCAAGGGCCATCCCGAGGGCGAGGAGGACCACCGGCAGGCGGCCGTGCGCGAGGTGGAGGAGGAGACCGGGATCGCCGGCCACATCCTCGAGCCGCTCGGCGCGATCGACTACTGGTTCACGGTCGCCCGGCACCGCGTCCACAAGACCGTGCACCACTTCCTGCTGCGCGCCACGGGCGGCGAGCTGACCACGGAGAACGACCCGGACCACGAGGCCGTGGACGTCGCGTGGGTGCGCCTCGAGGACGTCGCGCGCCGCCTCTCCTTCGCCAACGAGCGCCGGATCGTCGACCTGGCCCGCCAGGTGGTCGACCAGCACTTCCCCCCGGGCGGTGCCCGGGGCCCCCGCCCCTGATCCACCGCCCCCGGCACGGGGCCTTCCGACCACGATTGGGTGACCCTTGAGCAGCAGACCCGCCCCGCGCCGAGCGCAGGACCCCGCCCACGCCGGCGTCGCCGACGAGGAGCCGACGACGACGGACCCCGCCCCCGCCACGGATCCGGCCGCCGTGGACCCCGCGGACGAGACCCCCGAGGGCGAGCGCCGCGCCGGCCGGTCCACCGCGATCATGGCCTCCGGCACGCTCCTCTCCCGCGTGCTGGGCCTCGTCCGTGCGACGCTGGTGACGGTGGCGATCGGCCTGTCCGCGGACATGGCCGACATCTTCGAGATCGCCAACTCCCTGCCGAACGTGATCTACCTGCTCCTGGTGGGCGGCGTGTTCAACGTCGTGCTCGTGCCGCAGCTGATCAAGCACGCCCGCGACGCCGACCGGGGCGCGGACTACACCTCCCGCCTGATGACGCTCGGCACGCTCGTGATGCTCGCCGGCACGGTGGTGGTCATGCTGGCGGCGGCCCCGCTCATGACGGCCCTGACCCGCGGCTGGTCGCCGGAGAAGCTCGAGATGGCCACCGTGTTCGCCCTGTGGTGTCTGCCCCAGGTGTTCTTCTACGGCATGTACGCGTTGGTGGGGCAGGTGCTCAACGCCAACGGGCGCTTCGGCGCCTACATGTGGGCGCCGGTGCTGAACAACGTCGTCGCGATCGGCGCGATCGTGCTGTACCTGGGCATGTTCGGGGCGTACCGGGCCGGGGACGACCTCGCCGGGTGGACGAGCGCACAGACGGTCGTGCTGGCCGGCGGCCACACCCTGGGCGTCGTGCTGCAGGCCGTGATCCTCTTCCTGCCGCTGCGCGGGCTCGGCCTGGGTCTGCGCCCGCGGTTCGGCTGGAAGGGCATCGGCCTGCGGGACACCGGCCGGATCGCCGGGTACACCCTGATCACGATGGTCGCCACGAACGTGGTGCTCCTGCTGTGCCAGCGGTACGTCACCTCCGCCACGGAGGCCCGCGACCGCGGCGAGCTGCGCATCCCCGGCACGGAGACCTGGAGCGCCGAGATGGCGCAGGCGGCCATCCCCGGTGTGGCCGCGTACAACATGGCGATGCTGATGGCCGTGCTGCCCCATTCGGTGTTCGTGCTCTCCCTGGCCACCGTGCTCTTCAATCGGTTGGCCCGCGCCATGGGCCGCCAGGACATGTCCGCGGTGCGGCGCACGACGGCGCAGGGTCTGCGCGCGTTCACCGTGCCGCTGATGTTCTGCCTCGCCGGCGTGGTGGTCCTGGCGGGCCCCCTGGGCCGCGTCTTCGGCTCGACGGCCGAGACGGCGATGGTGGCCGGCGTCGCGGTGGGCTCGGTCCTGCTCGCGCTGGCGCTGTCCATCCCGTTCCGCTCGGGCTCCTTCTACCTGCTGCGCGTGTTCTACGCCGCCGAGGACGCCAAGGTGCCGATGGTGGTCCAGGTCAGCGGCTCGCTCCTGATGCTGCTGCTCTCGTGGGCGGGCGCGATGCTGCTGCCGCTGTGGTCCATGGCCCTGTGGGTCGCGGTCGCCTCGTCCGTCTCGTACGTGTACCAGTTCGTCCTGACCCATGTGCTCACCGTGCGCCGGTTCGGGGACTACGGCCTCGCATCCGTGCTGCGTGCCCACGTCCAGACCGGCCTGGCCGCGCTGGCCGCGGCGGCCGCGGGCGTCGTCGTCGTGTGGCTGCTGGGCGGGTACACCGGCGGGTTCGCGTGGAACTCCATCGGGACGGCGCTGCTCACGTGCGCGGTGGCGGCCGTGGCGATGGGTCCGGTGTACCTGATGGTGCTGCGGGCCATGCGGTTCCCCGAGCTGGACGACGCCCTCCGGCCGCTCGTCGCCCGCGTGCCGGCGCTGGGTCGTCTGCTGCGCGTCGGCTGATCTCTGGCCGCGACGGCCACGCCACGTATCATCGGATTCCGACCCCGTCGTCAGGAGAAGAGCCCGTGCCCCAGCCCATCGCCGTCGGCGCCGTCCTGGGCGGCCGCTATCGCATCACCCAGCACGTGGTGACGTCCGCGGACCAGGACATGGTGTTCCTGGGCACGGACCAGGTGCTCAACCGCCGCGTCACCGTGCTCGTGGCCTCACGTGAGAACGCCACGCAGGTGGCCTCGTCCGCGCGGGAGCTGGCCACGGGCGAGCGCACCGACGACGTGCAGGTGCTCGACCTGGGCCTGTCCGAGGGCCGCACGTACCTGATCGCCGGCGGGGACCCCGACCCGGACGTCCTGCTGGGTCTGGCGTACCCGCAGGAGCTGTACGTGGAGCCGTTCCAGACGGACAGCCTCGGCTCCGAGCTGTTCGGCGAGTCGCGGACCGGAGACCCCCACGCCTACGACGACGACGAGGCGTACTACACCGACCTCGACCGCCGGCTCCGCGCGGACGAGGACGAGGCCCAGCGTCGTCCCGGGTTCCTGAACCGCCTCTCCGAGCGCCTCGCCGAGCGGGTCCGTCCTTCCGACGGCACCGCGGCGAAGGCGGCCGCCGGGGCGTCGGCCCTGGCCGCGGCGGACGCCGCCACCCGGAAGCAGCAGGAGGAGCGCGAGCGCGCGGAGCGGGAGGCCGCCGAGCGCGCAGAACGCGAGCGCAAGGAGGCCGAGGAGAAGGCACGCGCCGAACGGGAGGCCGCGGAGCGGGCCGAGCGGGAGCGCAAGGAAGCCGCCGAACGCGCAGAACGCGAACGTCGGGAGGCGGAGGAGCGTGCCGAGGAGGAGCGCCGCGCCGAGGCCGAGCGCGCCCGTCGCCAGGCGGAGCAGGAGGCTGAGGAGCGGGCCGCGCGCGAGCGGGAGGCCGAGCAGGCCCGGCTGGCCGCGGAGCGGGAGGAGGCCGAGCGCCGCGAGCTCGAGCGCCGGGCCGAGGCCCGCCGTCGTGCCGAGGAGGAGCGGGCCCGGGAGGCCGCGGAGCGCGAGGCTGAGAAGCGCGCGGCCCAGGAACGCGAGGCCGCGGAGCGCGAAGCTGAGAAGCGCGAGGCCCAGGCGGGCACCGCCGCACTCCCGGCTGTCGCGGCGGGGGCCGCCGCCGCGCAGGCCACCGACGCCGATGCCGACGGGGCCACGCCGCCCACCGAGCCCGTCGAGCCCGTGGCGGCCGAGAAGACCGACGCGCCGGAGCCGGTCGCCCCGGACACCGAGGCGATCCCCGTGCGGCGCCAGCGCCCCGTCCCCCGCCGAGCGATCGTGGCCGAGTCCGCGCCGACCGCCCACGAGGAGTCCCGCGGCACGGCGGCGCCGGTGGCTGCCGGGGCCGGGGTCGCAACGGCAGCAGGCGCGGCGGCTGCCGGTTCGACGGCCGCCGCCGCGGCTCCGGATGCCCAGGCCGCCCCGGCCACCACCGGGGGCGGCGACGGCGCCACGGTGGCCGACCCGGGCGACGGCAACGGCCGCACGCGCGGCGGCGGTCCGCTGGCCCTGCTCCTCGTGCTCGGCCTGCTGGCCGCACTCGTCGTGGGCGGGGTGCTGCTGACCCAGAACCTGCGCGGCGGGCCGGCCCCGCAGGCCGCGGCCGCGTCGTCCGAGTCTGAGTCTGCGTCGTCCGAGTCAGCATCGGACACCCCGTCGCCGTCGGAGAGCACCAGCCCCTCCCCCACCCCGACCAGCGAGAGCGCCGCGGCCGCCCCGCAGCCCGTCCAGGCCCTGCGCTCGGTGCCGGACCTGCCGGAGCACGAGGCCGAGCACGACGCGGACCTGAGCAACCTCATCGACGGTGACCCCACCACCGTGTGGCGCACCTTCGCCTACGCGAGGCCAAACTTCGGCGGCTATGTGGAGAGCATGAACCTCGTGGTCCAGCTTGAGGACCGCACCGAGGTGAACGAGGTGACCCTGCAGAGCACGGGGGCCACCGGTGGCGCCTGGTTCGCCTACATCGCCGACTCCCCCGAGGGCGCGAACGCCCAGGAGATCGGCAACGGCACCTTCGACCAGGACACCGTCTCCATCCCCGTGCCGTTCGAGGGCACCGAGGCCGAGGCCGAGTACGTGATCGTCAGCCTCACCTCGCTGCCCCAGCTGGAGGGCACGACGTCGGACCTCCCGTTCGGCCTGCGGCTCGGCGAGATCGCCGTCCGCTGACCCCGCGCCCAGGCGACGGCGCGCCGGACCTTCCGGCCGCCGTCGCCGGACGTCGCTGCACCGCGGCCCGACACCGCGGAATACCCGCCCGTGGCTCCGCCGTTGTCCTGGAGGAGCGTCCACCACCCCGATCCCCTGGAGGAACCCGTGGCCCCCACCGCCCAGGACCCGAGCGTCCACAACGTCGTGATCGTCGGATCCGGCCCCGCCGGATACACCGCGGCGATCTACACCGCCCGCGCCGACCTCTCCCCGGTCCTGGTGGCCGGGGCGGTGACCGCGGGCGGCGAGCTGATGAACACCACCGAGGTGGAGAACTTCCCGGGCTTCCCGGAGGGTGTGCAGGGGCCCGAGCTGATGGCGAACCTCGAGGCCCAGGCCCGCCGGTTCGACACGGAGGTGGTCTACGACGACGTCGTGCAGGCCGACCTGACGTCGAACCCCAAGGTGCTCACGCTCGGCGACGGCACCCAGCTGCGCACCCACGCGGTCATCCTCACGACCGGCTCCGCCTACCGGAAGCTCGGCGTTCCCGGCGAGGAGCGCCTCTCCGGCCACGGCGTCAGCTGGTGCGCCACGTGCGACGGCTTCTTCTTCCGCGAGCAGGAGATCGCGGTCGTGGGCGGCGGCGACTCCGCCATGGAGGAGGCCCTGTTCCTCACGAAGTTCGCGTCCAAGGTGACCGTGCTGGTCCGCAAGGACGAGCTGCGCGCCTCCAAGGTGATGGCCCACCGCGCCATGGAGAACGAGAAGATCGAGTTCCGCTGGAACACCGAGGTCACGGAGGTGACCGGTGACGACAAGGTCAACACCCTCCGCCTGCGGGACACCCGCACCGGCGAGGCGTCCACGCTGGACGTGACCGGCCTGTTCGTGGCCATCGGCCAGGACCCGCGCACGGACCTGGTGCAGGGCCAGGTGGAGCTCACGGAGCACGGCACGATCCGCATCGACCATCCGTCCTCCCGGACCTCCCAGCCGGGCGTCTTCGCCGCCGGCGACGTCACGGACCACACCTACCGCCAGGCCGTCACCGCCGCCGGCTCGGGCTGCGTGGCCGCCCAGGACGTGGAGCACTACCTCGCGACCGTGGCCGATGTGGAGGAGGCCGCGCCGGCCGGCCCGGAGTCGGACGCGAACCCGGCATGAGCCACTGACTCATGACCCCTGACGGAGCGTCATGAATCATGTCGATAACACCCCTGTCCACCCTCGTCAGACACAGAACAAACCCCAGGAGGCTGCCATGAGCACCATCACCGTCACCGACGCCGACTTCGACCAGAAGGTCCTCCAGTCCGAGCTGCCCGTCCTCGTGGACTTCTGGGCCGAGTGGTGCGGCCCGTGCCGCATGCTCGGACCCGTCCTGGAGGACATGGCCGTGGAGCACGAGGGCAAGGCCGTGATCGCCAAGCTCAACGTGGACGAGAACCCGGCCATCGCCGCGCGTTACGGCGTCACCTCCATCCCGCTCGTCGTGGGCTTCCAGAACGGCGAGAAGGTCGCCGAGTCCGTGGGCGCCAAGCCCAAGGCCGCGCTGGAGAAGGAGTTCTCGGCCCTGCTCGGCTGAGCCCCTCCCCCACTCACCACGACGGCCCCGTCACCCCAGAGGGTGACGGGGCCGTCGTGCGTTGATCTTCAGGACCAGCGGCGGGTGCCCGTGGACGCCGTCCGCGGGAACTCCGGATCAGGACTTCTTGCCCTTCCCCTTGCCGTCCTGACCGCCCTGGATGAGGTCCATGATGCGGTTCAGGTCCTCCACGGTGGTGAAGTCGATGGCGATGCGGCCCTTGCGCGCGCCGAGGGTGATCTTCACGGCGGTGTCCAGGCGGCTGGTGAGCGCGGTGGCGTAGTGGTCCAGGCGCTCGTGGCGGGCGTCGTCCGTGCTGCGCCGCGGCGTGCGGCCCGGCCGGAGCCCGCCCTGCAGCTGCGCGACCGCCTCCTCCGTGGACCGGACGGACAAGCCCTCCGACTGGATCCGCTGCGCCAGACGCTCCATGTCCGACGGGTCCGTGAGACCGAGCAGCGCACGCGCATGGCCGGCCGAGAGCGTGCCGGCGGCCACGCGGCGCTGCACGAGGGGCGGCAGCTTGAGCAGCCGCAGCGTGTTGGAGATCTGCGGACGAGAGCGGCCGATGCGCTGAGACAGTTCCTCCTGCGTGCAGGCGAAGTCCTCCATGAGCTGCTGGTAGGCGGCGGCCTCTTCGAGCGGGTTCAGCTGGGAGCGGTGCAGGTTCTCCAGCAGAGCATCCCGCAGGAGGTCCTGGTCCGGGGTCTGGCGGACGATCGCCGGGATGGTGTCCAGGCCGGCCTTCTGGGTGGCGCGCCACCGGCGCTCTCCCATGATCAGCTCATGGGGGGTGGGGCCGTCCACCTCGCGCACGACGATCGGCTGCAGGATGCCGACCTCGCGGATCGAGGTGACCAGTTCCGCCATGTGGTCCTCGTCGAACACCTCACGCGGCTGCCGCGGGTTGGGGTGGATGTCCCCCACCGGGATCTCCCGCAGGACCGCGATGTCCGCGGACACGGTCCCCTCGGTCGCGGCGGACTCAACGCTCGAGTCCCCCGGTTCCTTCCTCGACGACGTCGCGGAGGTGGCACGCTTGCTGGGCGCCTTCACCGTCGGCATGGCCGGACGCCCCTTGGTCGGCCGCGCCGCGGGTGCATCCTCGGACTCTGCGGAGAAGAACACGTCGACGGGACGCTGCGCGGGTCGCGAGGCACGCTTCGACGAGGTGGGCCCTGCCTTCGTGGCGGACGTGGCGTTCCTGCCAGTCGCAGCCGTTGATTTCCCGGCCTGTGTCGTTCGGCCCGCGGTCTTCCGCTGCGAGGCCGACGGGGCGGGCTCGTTGGACCCCCCTGGCGTCTCGGTCGTCGCGGTGCTCCGCGTCGATGTCGTGGTGGCCTCCGCTGCCGCGGCAGACTTCGGGCCGCTCTTCACCGGCACCGCAGAGTCCTTCGGGGAGGTGGCCTCGGCGTTCTCTTCCGGGGCTTCTACAGTGCTCTGGATCAGGGCGCCGAGGCCTCGCCCCAGGCCTCCTCGACGGCTCGTCTTCAACGGGTCCTCCTGCAGTGAGTGGGTCTGGGATCAGTGTAGGTGAGCGGCCTGGTCTCGATGGTCCCGGGCGGCGGGAAGACACTTCTCAAGGTGCTCTGGCCCTGACCGCCGGGGGGCGCGCGAGGGCCTGACACGTGCAAGGGGCGCGGCGAGGTTCGGGCCTCGGTTCTGGGGTGAGACGTCCGTATTGGGCCCGGACGGCAGGATGTGGGCGCGCGGACAGCACCTGCCGCGAGCGTGAGTGTTTCACGTGGAACACTCATAGTGGGGGCGCTTCGGAAGGGTGCCGCTGCAATCCTCAAGACCTCCTCGTGTTCCCTCTCGAGGTTCACTCGTTTCACATGAAACGCGAGCCCGCGTCGACGAGCGGACGGTATCAGAATCACGGCTGCTCGGTTTGTTTTCCATGTGCTCCCCGGCCGATCACCTCCCGTGCGGACGATACTCAGATTGCTGGTTACCCGCATGATGATGTGCCTCATCTTGTGTGAAATGCCGGACCAGCAACGAAGCACTCGTCTCACTCCCCCGCGGTGCGATGTGAACACTCGAATCACCGAGCGGATGAGCTCGGCTACTCGTCGCTTCGCCGTCAGTGCTTCCTCGCACTCGCGCAGCTGACGAATTGAACGTTGCTTCACCATCCGCGTTTCACGTGAAACACGGACGAATCTGTCATCCAAGTACGACATGAGTTCGGGTGGGCCACGTGCTCGCTCACCTGCGAGTCAGTGCCACATTCCTGCGCCATTCTCAGTCAGCTCGCTCCCGGCACGGAACGTGTGCTCCCTGGATTGCCCGAGGTGGGGACCTCGCGGCACGGCCCTTTGTCCCGGAGCTCGTTTCACGTGAAACGTATCGTTCGAAGATTCGACCGCGCGCTCATCCATGGAAGCTCGCCCACCAGCGGGTCGCACTCCGAGGCCGGCGTGCGCAGGGCCCTCTATATCTTGAGAGGTTCAGACTTGCCGCGTCGCTGATGGTACTGGCTCGATCTAGTGAGCCCCGATCACCGGTCGTTCAGTTTCACGTGAAACGGCTGGGAGGGAACGTCGGGTCGCGGGTCGCATGTCGGGGCAGCGAGCATCCACTTCCGCCTTTGACAGTACTGCTCGATGTGGTCGCCGATGTCACGGGCGGCAGTACAGTGACGCGGCGGGCGCTCCACCCCACCCACTGACTCCATCCGTCCTGTCAGCTGGGGCCGCCCATCAAAGTTTCAGGACCGCCTCGTGTGGAAAGTGTGTCTTCAATGCCTCCATCCGCGTACAGCTGCGGTCAGGGATCGACGCTAGGTGAGCGCGGAACCACCGTGTTTCACGTGAAACCCCCGGCGACCGGGCGATTACTCGACGCCCTGGTTCCCACGTCGCTGCAAGACAGAACCACACGGCCCGCCCCATCCCGCACGGAGCCGCCGCGGGCTCCCCGGGGGGCCTCCACCGCAGTCACCATTCACACGCCGTCCCCGTGCCCAGTCGTCAGACGCAACAGGAGACTGAGCAGGGCTCATCAGCACCGCAGAGGCATCTACGGCCGCACACCCTAGACGTCCACTGTCCACAGATCTTGTCCACATATCAACATCGACGATAGCCGCTAACCACTGCTGACTCCGCAAAGTGCCAGCTCACATGCTTGTCTCTCTATACATTGGGGGCGTGCGGCCGCCCCTCTTTGCCGGAGTCTCTCCTACTCCGTACACAGGAATGCACAGTAGAACTGTCCTTCTGGCGCCGCCGTTCGGCCCCTCCAACTCAGACGAATCACAGCAGCCCACCATAGCCGCTGACGTCTGCTCTCGCACACGCTGACGGCAGACCGTCCGCGCGCCTCGCGGCGACACGACGGCCCGTGCTCCGCTCTGGCCCCGATTCCCTGCACGTCACCGACGGCGAGGAGGTCTGACCGTGGGGGAGAGGGGGCACCCAGTCACAGCACCCGGCCTGCTCGCTGGCTGCATCCTCGAGGCTGCAGCGCACCCGGGTGAAGGAGGAGGGACGGACCATACCCTGCACGGCCGCGCCCGGCGGCCAGGACGTTCCCCACGCGTCGCGCAGCCCTCGCGCAGCCCTCGCGGAGCACTTCAACGCAGCGTGCACCGCCGGCCCTCACAGCCGCCGTCTCCGCCCCGCCGCCATGCCGTTCACCCCGTGAGTTCGTGCGTCGCCGCCCGCGGCTGCACCCAGGCCTCGCGACAGGTGCGCCTGGCCAGCGGCGGAGGGGCCGGCCCAGCGGAAGAGAGGGGAGCGTGTCAGGCGGAAGCGGTACACCACGGGCACCCCTCCCCATCGTCCCGCCGCGGCGGCACCACGCTCGCACCCTCGGAGAAGGTCGTTTCACGTGAAACACGAACTTCCAATATGCCCAGCGTTTCCGCTTGTCTTTTCACTCCCCATCTTCCGGGCCACGCTCACTCACGACGAAGCCCGCCGGAGAATCGCTCCCCCGGCGGGCTTCGTTGTCGTCAGCAGCGCCATCCGGCGACCGCAGCAGCGGGTCGCCTGCGCTTCAGCCCTTCACGGCCGGGGCACCGCGGCTGGCGATCTCTGCAGCCGCCTCCCGGTACGCCACGGCGCCGGCCGAGGCCGGGTCGTAGGTCAGCACCGTCTGCTGATAGCTGGGGGCCTCGGAGATGCGGACGTTGCGGGGAATCGCGGTGTTCAGCAGCTGCTCCGGGAAGTGCGTCCGGACCTCCTCCGCCACCTGCACGGCGAGGTTGGTCCGCGCGTCGAACATCGTCAGCAGGATGGTGCTCACCTGGAGGCGCGGGTTCAGGTGTTTCTGGATCATCTGCACGTTCTTGAGCAGCTGCGAGAGGCCCTCGAGGGCGTAGTACTCGGCCTGGATCGGGATGAGCACCTCCTCGGCCGCCACGAACGCGTTGACCGTCAGCAGGCCCAGGGACGGCGGGCAGTCGATGAACACGTAGTCCAGCCGCTCCTGCCCGACCTCCTCGCGCCAGGCGGTGTACGCCTCGAGAGCCCGCGACAGTCGCTGTTCGCGGGCCACCAGGGAGACCAGCTCGATCTCGGCACCGGCCAGGTCGATGGTCGCGGGCACCACCTGAAGGCCATCTACGTCCGGGGCGTCCTGCACCACGTCCTGGATCTCCATCTCGCCCAGGAGCACGTCGTACACGGAGGCCACGTCTCCGGTGTGGGGGATGTTCAGCGCGGTGGACGCATTGCCCTGCGGGTCGATGTCCACCACCATCACCCGCATGCCCGCGCGGGCGAGGGCCGCGGCCAGGTTGACCGTCGTCGTCGTCTTGCCGACGCCGCCCTTCTGGTTGGACGTCGTGAACACGCGGGTGCGGTCGGGGCGCGTCAGACGGCGACGCTGGAGCCGCGCGGGCTCCTCGGCGTCGGCGCCGCCCTTCTCGGCGGTCCGGCCGGTCCACTTCTGGCGCAGGGCCCTCCAGGCCCCACCCCGGCTCTCCTGCTCCTGCGCCATGCGGCTCTACCTCCTGGGTCGCGGGTGTGCGGATCTGCTGCCGCCCGGCCCGTCCCGTCCCGGTGGGGGAGGGGTCAGCGGGGACGCGCGCTGACGCGCACGACGGTGGTGGTCTCGGGCAGCAGGCCCTCGCCCACCGTGAGGATCTCGGGCTCGGCACCACCATACTTGCGCAGGACCTTGCGGGCGGCGGCGATCTCGTCGGCCGCGGAGCGGCCCTTGATGGCCAGCAGCTCCCCGGCGCCCTGCAGCATCGGCATGGCCAGCGGCACGAGGGTCTTCAGCGCGGACACGGCGCGGGCGGTCACGACGTCGACGTCGAGGTTCCCGGAGACCTGCTCGGCACGGCCGCGGATCACGTCCACGTTCTCCAGGCCGAGGTCGGCGACCACCCTGTCCAGCCACTCCACGCGCCGCTCGAGCGGCTCGATGAGCAGGAACTGGCAGTCGGGGCGCGCGAGCGCGAGGCACAGGCCGGGCAGGCCCGCGCCGGAGCCGACGTCGGCCACGAGCGCGCCCTGCGGGAGGAGCTCCTCGACCACGGCGCAGTTCAGGACGTGGCGCTCCCAGAGACGGGGTGCCTCGCGCGGGCCGATCAGGCCCCACTCGATGCCGGTGTCCGCCAGGTGGGCCACGTATGCCTCGGCCCGGGGGAGGGCCTCGCCGAACAGCTCGACGGCGGCCGGCCGCAGCGCGTCGGTCAGCGGCGGCGCCGGCTGCCCCACGGGCGCGGGGCGGTCGCCCCGGTCCTGCGGATCCAGCCCGGGGCGCCGCTCGTAGGCCGAGCCCCGCTCAGTCATCGGCGGAGATGACCACGTGCCGGCGGGCGCCCTCGCCCTCCGACTCGGAGGTCAGGCCGGCGTCCGCGACGACGTCGTGGACGATCTTGCGCTCGTACGCGCCCATGGGCTCGAGGTGCACGGGACCCTCGCCGGCGCGGACGCGCTCGACGGCCGCCTGGGCGGCGGTGCGCAGGGCGACGTTGCGGCGCTCCCGGTGCCCGCAGACGTCCAGGATCAGCCGGGAGCGGTGCCCCGTGGCGGCGAGCACGGCCAGCCGGACGAGCTCCTGCAGGGCCTCCAGGGTGCGGCCGTCGGGGCCGACGAGGCCGTCCAGGCGCTCATCGTGGTCCTCGGAGACGACGGACACGTACGTGCGCCCGTCGCGGACCTCGATGTCGATGTCCCCGTCCAGGTCCGCGATGTCGAGCAGCTCCTCGACGTAGTCCGCGGCGACGTCGCCCTCCTCCTCGAGGCGGCGCACCGCCTCCGAGACGGCGGCACCGTCCTGCTCCGCGACGCGAGAGCCCTGGCCCACGGGGGTCTCGACGACGGCGTCCTCGGCCTCGGGGGCCGGGGTCACGTTCTCGGCGGACATGCTCACTTCCTCCTGCGGTTCTTGCGCTGGGGCTGGACGCGCTGACCCGACTGGCGGACGACCTCACCGTTCAGCACGGCACCGCCGCGGCCCGCCTGGGTGTGCGCGGACGAGGGCGTGGCCTCGGCGTTCGACACCTTCTGGCCCACGGGGGGCAGGCCCTTGGCGGCGCGGCGCTCGTTGAGCTCCTTCTCGGCGAGGGAGCCCGGGGTCGGGTTGTTGCGGATGATCCACCACTGCTGGCCGACGGCCCAGAAGTTGGAGTAGGTCCAGTACAGGAGCACGCCGATGGGGAAGTTGATGCCGCCGATGCCGAAGATCAGGGGCATGGCGTAGAGCATGATCTGCTGCGTCTGCATCATCGGGCCGGAGAGGGCCTGCTGCGTCATGTTCTTCGTCATGAGCATCTTCTGCATGAAGAACATCGAGCCCGACATCAGCAGGATCAGCACGATCGCCGTGACGATCACGGGCGTGCTGCCCGGCGCGCCGAGCGAGTTCATGAAGGTGTCCGACATGCGGGCGCCGAAGATCGTGGAGCCCTCGAAGGAGCGGATCTGGTCCGCGGACAGGGCGTCCATGGCCTCGCCGCGCTCGGCCGCGCCGCGCGCTCCGAGCAGCACCTGGTAGAGCGCGAAGAAGAACGGCATCTGGATCAGCAGCGGCAGGCACGCGGCGAACGGGTTCGCCTTGTGCTCCTTCATGAGCGCCTGCTGCTCCATGGCCATGGCCTGGCGGGAGAGCTGGTCCTTCTTGCCCTTGTACTTGGCCTGCAGCTTCTGCAGCTCGGGCTGGATGGCCTGCATGGCGCGCTGCGCCTTGATCTGCTTGACGAACAGCGGGATCAGCAGGGTGCGGATGAGCACCACCAGCAGGAGGATGGACAGGGCCCACGTCCAGCCGGAGTCCGCGGGCAGGCCCGCGAACTCCAGGATGCTGTGGAACGCCCCGAGCAGCCAGGACATCAGCCAGCGGAACGGGGAGAGGATGGCTTCGAACATGGGGGTCAATCCTCCTGCGGGAGATCAGGTGGGATGGGAGGGTGGTTCAGGGCGAGGATGCGCGGCTGCCGGCCCGGCGGCCAGCGTCGGTGCCCGGGCGGGACCGGGTCCACGCCGCCGTCGTTCCAGGGATGGCACCGGCCGATGCGCCGCGCGGCGAGCCACGACCCCTTCACCGCGCCGTGCACGTGCACGGCCTCCAGCCCGTAGGCGGAGCAGCTGGGGAAGAACCGGCACACGGGTCCGTACAGCGGGGAGACCACGGCCCGATAGACCGTGAGCAGGCCCGCCAGCAGGGCGGACGGCAGCGCGCGCAGCGGCCCCCACTCACGGGAGGGCTCGAGCACGACGAAGGGCGAGGGCGTGACGGTCATCTACGCGTGCTCCGAGGCGGCGGGCAGGTGCGGCTTCAGGGCCTTGCCGAGCGCGCCGACGGTCTCGCGGCGCAGCAGCGCGTAGTCCGCCTCGGCGGCGGCCGGCAGCGCGCGGACCTGCACCAGAACCGGCAGGTCGCGCAGCGGGGGCAGGCGCATCTGATCCGCGACGACGGCGCGCAGCCGCCGCTTCACCCGGTTGCGGGTCACCGCGTTCCCCACGGCCTTGGACACGACGAACCCGGCCCGCGGCCGAGGGGCGCTCGGCGACGTGGACCGGGTCTGATCGGGGTCCGTGGCGACGCTCACCACGACGGTGCGCCGACCCGCGCGGGTGCCGGTGCGACCGAGGTGACGGAACTCCGCGGGCGTGCGGACGCGACGGTCACGGGGCAGCACGGGGCGCGCCGTCCCTGGACCGAGGTCCTCAGGCGGACAGCTCGGCGCGGTTCTTGCCGCGGCGAGCGGACAGGATGGCGCGGCCGGCGCGGGTGCGCATGCGGGCACGGAAGCCGTGCTTGCGGGCACGACGGCGGTTGTTGGGCTGGAACGTGCGCTTGGTCACTGTGATCTCTCCACGACGTGTTGTGTGCCTTCGACCGTCGACCTGAGCAGGTGGACCAGGGGGAAGGACCGGTGAGGCTCTGACATGAAATCCCCGGCGGGCACGATCAACCGACACCCGGGGGACCAGACAACTCTAGTGGCCGGGGTACGCAGGGGTCAAACGGGTGCGCGCGGATCCCGGACGCCCGTGGGCGCCCGGGACGGTCGTCCACAGGATGATAGGGGTTGTCCACCGTCTGTGCACAACCCTGTGGACAACCGTTAGACTCCGAGCACCGTCGTCCGTCTCGCGCAGCCGCCCCCGTCCTCGGGGACGTCTGCCCCAGGAAAGGAAGCCTCCGTGGTGGCAGACCAGGCCGTGCTCAGCTCGTGGCGCTCCGTCGTGGGCTCCCTCGAGGACGACGCGCGGGTCAGCGCCCGCCTCATGGGCTTCGTCTACCTGGCCCAGCCGCAGGGCCTCATCGGCAACACGCTCCTGCTGGCCGTGCCGAACGAGACCACCCGCGAGACGCTCCAGGGCACCCAGGTGGCCGACGCCCTCACGGACGCACTGACCAAGGAGTTCCGCGAGGAGATCCTGCTGGCCATCTCGATCGACGCGAACCTGCAGCCGCCGCGGACCCCCTCGTCCGAGGCCCGCCGCTCCTCCCTCGCGGGCGGACCGGCCGCCGCCGCGGTGCCGGACGTCGAGCTGCCCCCGGCTGCGACCGCCGCCACCTCCCGCCGCGCCGTCGCCGAGGAGCTGCCGGGCTTCCGCATCGAGCCGCCGGCCGACGTCGCGCCCGCTGCGACCGCGGCCCCGAGCGGGAACGGCAAGCCGACCCCCGCGCCGCCGTCGACGTCCGCGGAGACCAGCCGCCTCAACGACCGCTACCACTTCGAGACGTTCGTGATCGGCTCGTCCAACCGGTTCGCGCACGCCGCCGCGAACGCGGTGGCCGAGGCGCCGGCGAAGGCGTACAACCCGCTGTTCATCTACGGCGAGTCCGGCCTGGGCAAGACGCACCTGCTGCACGCGATCGGGCACTACGCCCGTCGCCTCTACCCGGGCCTGCGGGTGCGGTACGTGAACTCGGAGGAGTTCACCAACGACTTCATCAACTCCATCCGCCACGACGAGGGCGCCTCGTTCAAGCAGGTCTACCGCAACGTGGACATCCTGCTGATCGACGACATCCAGTTCCTGGCGGACAAGGAGGCGACGGTCGAGGAGTTCTTCCACACCTTCAACACGCTCTACAACAACAACAAGCAGGTGGTCATCACCTCGGACCTGCCGCCCAAGCAGCTCTCCGGGTTCGAGGACCGGCTGCGCTCCCGCTTCGAGTGGGGGCTGATCACGGACATCCAGCCGCCGGACCTCGAGACGCGCATCGCGATCCTCCGGAAGAAGGCGGAGGCCGAGGGGCTCGTGGCCCCGCCGGAGGCGCTGGAGTACATCGCCTCGCGCATCTCCACGAACATCCGCGAGCTCGAGGGCGCGCTGATCCGCGTGACCGCGTTCGCCTCGCTCAACCGGCAGACCGTGGACATCGAGCTGGCCGAGCATGTGCTCAAGGACCTGATCACGGACGAGACGGCGCACGAGATCACGCCGGAGCTGATCCTGCACGCCACGGGGGAGTACTTCAATCTCACCCTCGAGGAGCTGACCAGCAAGTCCCGCACCCGCACGCTGGTGACGGCGCGGCAGATCGCCATGTACCTGCTGCGCGAGCTGACCGAGATGTCGCTGCCCAAGATCGGTCAGGTCCTGGGCGGCCGCGACCACACCACCGTCATCCACGCGGACCGCAAGATCCGCGAGCTGATGGCCGAGCGGCGGACGATCTACAACCAGGTCACCGAGCTCACCAACGAGATCAAGCGGAAACAGCGCGGCGCCTGAGCCACCCACTGCCCCCTCGAGTCCCGGTTCGAACCTTCGACCGGGACTCGAGTCTTCTTCCACATTGTCCACCGGTGTGGACAACTCTGTGGAGAACCCCCGCCACTGTGGACAACCTCCGCGCCTGTGGATGGCGGAATCAGGCCGCTCACGCCGCGTCCACACCCCTGGGGACGACGACGGTGCACAGGCTGGTGAATCACACGGATGTCATTCGGTGGTCCACACGTATCCACAGGTCTCCACAGCCGAAAACCGCATGATCTCGCGGGTTTCGACGGGTGTGGACGTGCCCTGTGGACAGGAATGTGGACAACTGGGGGGGTGGATCCGGGGACGAGTCTGGACAACTCCGGTCGGGCCTGTGCAGAGCGGGGGAGGGCCTCCGGGGCTCGTCCACACCGGATGCACACCCCGAACGAGCGGGCGTCCACACGGTTCCCCCAGCCGAATCCGCATGGTGACGCGGCAGAACGGCGTTCTCCACAGGATCCACACCCGCTACCACTCCTTCTGATCCCCCTGGAGAGATCCCGCCAAGCAACATCATCTCCGCCGCCCCTCACCGAGCTGAGCGCCTCGAGGGCCCGGGCTGCGCCCGTGCCCCCGTGCGCCCGAGATCCTTGGAATTACACCGCTGTCATTCGTCGGCGACCTGACACCCGCCGCGCGGACCGCCTATGCTGAGGCCCGCGTGTCGCCGTTCCCCCCGGGCCCGCAACCCCCGTCATCACCCCCAGAGAGGCAGTGCAGCTCGTGAAGTTCACCGTCGAACGCGACATCCTCACCGACGCCGTCTCCTGGGCCGCACGCTCCCTGTCCCCGCGCCCGCCGGTGCCGGTGCTCTCGGGCCTGCTGATCACGGCCGAGGCCGGCGTCGTGTCCATCGCGAGCTTCGACTACGAGACCTCCGCGCGCCTGGAGATCGAGGCCGACGTCGAGACCGCGGGCCAGGTGCTCGTCTCCGGCCGCCTGCTGAACGACATCGTCCGCTCCCTGCCGCAGGCCCAGGTCACGGTGGAGCTCGACGGCGGCAAGGTGCTCGTCACCTGCCGCTCCTCCCGCTTCGCCCTGGCCACGATGCCCGTGGGCGACTACCCGGCCCTGCCCGAGCTGCCGGCCCCCGCGGGCACCGTGGACGGCGCCGCGTTCGCCCACGCCGTCGCCCAGGTCACCGTCGCCGCCTCCAAGGACGACACCCTGCCGATCCTCACCGCCGTGAAGGTGGAGATCGAGGGCGACACCATGACCTTCCTGGCCACGGACCGCTACCGGCTGGCCATGAAGGAGATCCGCTGGACCCCGGCGGACCCGTCCCTCTCGACGTCGCTGCTCATCAAGGCGCGCACGCTCACCGAGGTCGCCAAGTCCCTCGGCTCCGGCGGCGACCTGGAGATCCTGCTCGGTCAGACCGCCGACCTCGTGGGCTTCGCCTCCGGCGGCCGTCGCACCACCTCCGTGCTCGTGGACGGCGAGTACCCCAAGATCCGCTCGCTCTTCCCCGAGTCCAGCCCCATCCAGGCCGTGGTGGACACCGCCGCCCTGGTCGAGGCGTCCCGCCGCGTGGCCCTCGTGGCCGAGCGCAACACCGCCCTGCGCATGGTGTTCACGGACGGCCAGGTCACCCTGGACGCCGGCACCGGCGACGACGCGAGCGCCAACGAGTCCGTGCCGTGCACGCTCGAGGGCGAGGACATCACCGTGGCGTTCAACCCGTCCTACCTCTCCGAGGGCCTGGCCGTGGTGGACCAGCCGCAGGTGCGCTTCGCCTTCACGTCCGCGCCCAAGCCCGCCCTGCTCACCGGCGTGAACCAGGAGGACGGCGTCGTCTCCGACTACCGCTACCTCGTGATGCCGGTGCGCATCGCCTGACGCAGGGGGCCGGACGCTCCCGTGTACCTGTCCCACCTCACCGTCGCGGACTTCCGGTCCTACCGCTGGGCCGATCTGGAGCTGACGCCGGGGTCCACGGTGCTGCTCGGGGCCAACGGGGTGGGCAAGACCAATCTCGTGGAGGCGATCGGCTACCTCGGCGCCCAGCAGTCCCACCGGGTCAGCTCGGACGCGCAGCTCGTGCGCTTCGGCCGGGACCGGGCCCGGATCGCCGGGCGCGTGCACCGCGGGTCGCGCGCCGTCGCCCTCGAGCTGGAGATCCTGCCGGGCCGGTCCAACCGGGTGGCCATCAACCGCGGCGCCCCCGTGCGGGCGAAGGAGGGCCTCGGGATCCTGCGCACCGTGGTCTTCGCCCCGGAGGACCTGAGCCTCGTGACGGGGGAGCCCGGTGGCCGTCGTCGTCTCCTCGACCAGCTCATGGTGCAGCTGCGTCCGGCCCTCGGTGAGGCCGCCGCCGACTACGAACGCGTGCTGCGCCAGCGCAACGCCCTGCTCAAGGCGGGCCGCAGCTCTCGCCGCTGGGGCCCCGAGGAGGACGCGACCCTCGCCGTCTGGGACGAGCACCTCTGCGCCGCTGGCGCCCGCCTGCTCCACGGCCGCCTGCACGTGCTGCGCCTGCTGGCCCGCCCCCTCCAGGAGATGTACGCCGCGCTGACCAACGGCTCCAAGGCGGCGGCCTACGCCTACGAGTCCACCGTCCCGCTGGCCCGTGGCACCCACGCGGAGGTCCCGGCCGTGGCGGACCTGGCCGCGGACATGCACCGGACGCTCGAGGCCCAACGGGAGGAGGAGCGGGCGCGGGCGCTCACCCTGGTGGGCCCGCACCGGGACGAGCTCGCCCTCTTCCTGGGTCCGGCGCCCGCGCGCGGCTACGCCTCCCACGGGGAGACGTGGTCGCTGGCGCTCGCCCTGCGCATGGCGGCCTACGACGTGCTCGTGGCGGACGACCCGGACCCCGACGCCCGCCCCGTCCTGATCCTGGACGACGTGTTCGCGGAGCTCGACGCCGCCCGTCGCCGCCGCCTCGCCGCGCTCGTGCACCGGGCCGAGCAGGTGATCGTCACGGCCGCCGCGCTCGAGGACGTCCCCGAGGAGCTCACGGCCCACCGCGTGCTCATCCGCCAGGACGCGGAGGGCTCCGAGGCCGTGGCCGCCGCGGCCCCCGTGGAGGGGGACATCCGCGAGCCCCGGCGCGAGGGCGGCGCCGATGGCTGAGACCCCCGCCCCGTTCGAGCCGGACCGGCCGGACCTGGCGCTCGTGCAGCTGCGCCGGGTCCGCGAGGCCGCCCGGGAGCGGGGCGAGGCGCCGCTGCGGGCGCGGGGGACGGGCGCGGGCCTGGCCGGGGCCATGGCGGGCACGACGTCGGCCGGCCGGGAGCGGCAGGACCGTCGGCTCCCGTTCGGGGGTGCGGACCGGGACCCGGCCACGGTGTCCACCGTGTTCGGCCGGCTCATCCGCGACCGTGGCTGGTCCACCCCCGTGGCGGTCGGCTCCGTGCTCACCCGCTGGGCCGAGCTGGTGGGGCCGGAGATCGCGCTGCACTGCCGCCCGGAGAGCTTCGAGGACTCCGTGGTGCGGGTCCGGACGAGCTCCACCGCGTGGGCCACGCAGCTGCGCCTGATGAGCCCCGTGCTCCTGCAACGCTTCGACGAGGCGCTCGGGCCCGGCGTCGTGACCCGCATCGAGGTGGCGGGGCCGCAGGCCCCGAGCTGGCGCAAGGGGCCGCGCACCGTGCGCGGCGGCCGCGGGCCGCGCGACACCTACGGCTGAGTCCGGGGCGGCCCCCCGCGGCGCACGACGGCGTCCCGGACGCGGCGAGGCCATGGGCGCCGCTCTGGCGCGCTCACAGGGTCGGGGACGGCCCGGGAGGCATGGGCGGTCTCCTGCGCACGTCCTGAGCCGTGTCCCTGGCCGCTGAGCGGGTGTTCTCCCGTGGCGGACCCCCGTCGATGCGGGCCCTCGGGGTGTCAGGCGGTACACTGGGACCAGTGAAAGGGGGCCGGTTGTCGTCCGTCCCCCACCCCCGTGGATCTGCGGGAGCGTGTCGCGTGCCGGTTATGTCCGGGCGGCGTCGCGCGCCTGCGCGCGGGTCGACCCAGCCGCCGACGTCCGAGGAAGTGAGCCACCCGTGGTTGACGCCATGCCCGAGAACCCCGCGGAGGAGCCGACCGCCGCGTCGGCCGCGCCGAACCCGGAGGCCGTGCCGGACGCCGTCGGGCAGCCCGAGGCCCCGGTGAAGGACCGGAAGGTGCCCGGTGAGTACGGCGCCAGCGCCATCACCGTGCTCGAGGGCCTCGAGGCCGTCCGCAAGCGCCCCGGCATGTACATCGGCTCCACCGGGCCGCGGGGCCTGCATCACCTCGTGTACGAGGTCGTGGACAACTCCGTGGACGAGGCGCTGGCCGGCTACGCCACCGGCATCGACGTCACGCTGCAGGCCGACGGCGGCGTGCGCGTGGCGGACGACGGCCGCGGCATCCCCGTGGACCTGCACCCCACCGAGGGGAGGCCGACCGTCGAGGTCGTCATGACGATCCTGCACGCCGGCGGCAAGTTCGGCGGCGGCGGCTACGCCGTCTCGGGCGGCCTGCACGGCGTGGGCATCTCCGTGGTCAACGCGCTCTCCCGCCGCGTGGACACCGAGGTCCGCCGTCAGGGGCACGTGTGGCGCATGTCCTTCGCGGACGGCGGCGTGCCCCAGGGCGAGCTGGTGAAGGGGGAGGCCACGGACGCCACGGGCACCGTGCAGACGTTCTACCCGGACCCGGAGATCTTCGACTCGATCGAGTTCGACTACGAGACCCTGCGTGCCCGCTTCCAGCAGATGGCCTTCCTCAACAGGGGCCTGCGCATCACCCTCACGGACGAGCGCGTCCAGGAGTCCAACGAGGTCGTCGACGACGAGATCGCGGGCGAGGGCGCCGCCGGTGAGGACGTCGCGGAGAACGGCCTGGCGGAGGAGGCGGAGCAGGAGCCCCAGCGCCGCTCCGTCACCTACCTGTACGAGAACGGCCTGCTCGACTACGTCCAGCACCTCAATTCCGCCAAGAAGGTCGAGTACGTCCACGACGACGTCATCGCCTTCGAGGCCGAGGACGTCTCGGACGGCCGCTCCATGGCCGTCGAGGTGGCCATGCAGTGGACCTCCGCCTACTCGGAGTCCGTGCACACCTACGCGAACACGATCAACACCCACGAGGGCGGCACCCACGAGGAGGGCTTCCGCGCCGCGCTGACCTCCCTGGTCAACCGCTACGCGCGGGAGAAGGAGATCCTCAAGCCCAAGGAGGACAACCTCACGGGCGAGGACATCCGCGAGGGCCTGACCGCCGTGATCTCCGTGAAGCTCTCCGAGCCGCAGTTCGAGGGCCAGACCAAGACCAAGCTCGGCAACTCCGAGGCCCGCGGGTTCGTGTCCAAGGCGGTCACGGACCACCTCGGCGACTGGTTCGAGCGCAATCCGGGCCCGGCCAAGGAGATCATCCGCAAGGCCATCATGGCCTCGCACGCCCGCCTGGCCGCCCGCAAGGCCCGGGACAACGCGCGCCGCAAGTCCCCGCTGGAGTCCTTCGGCATGCCCGGCAAGCTGGCCGACTGCTCCTCGAAGGACCCCGAGCGCTGCGAGGTGTACATCGTGGAGGGCGACTCCGCCGGCGGCTCGGCCAAGCAGGGCCGCAACCCGGAGACGCAGGCCATCCTGCCGCTGCGCGGCAAGATCCTGAACGTGGAGCGCGCCCGCCTGGACAAGGCCCTCGGCAACGCCGAGATCCAGTCGATGATCACGGCGTTCGGCACCAACATCGGCGAGGAGTTCGACATCTCCAAGCTGCGGTACCACAAGATCGTGCTCATGGCGGACGCGGACGTGGACGGCCAGCACATCACCACGCTGCTGCTGACCGTGCTGTTCCGGTACATGCGCCCACTCATCGAGGCCGGCCACGTGTTCCTCGCGCAGCCGCCGCTGTACCGCATCAAGTGGTCCAACGCCCCGCACGACTACGTGTTCTCGGACGAGGAGCGCGACGCCGCCGTCGAGGCCGGCCTGGCCAAGGGCTGGCGCTACCCCAAGGACAACGGCGTGCAGCGCTACAAGGGCCTGGGCGAGATGAACTACCAGGAGCTCTGGGACACCACCATGGATCCGGAGCACCGCACCCTGCTGCAGGTGACCATGGAGGACGCCGCCGCCGCGGACGCCGTCTTCTCCATGCTCATGGGCGAGGACGTGGAGTCCCGCCGCACCTTCATCCAGCAGAACGCCAAGGACATCCGCTTCCTGGACGTCTGAGCCGGACCCGCAGACCTGCCTGAGCCGACCACCCTCCCCGCCGTCGCGGGGAGCACGAGAGGACCCGCGTGAGCGACGAGACCACCCCCCAGACCCCGGACGAGCCCGTCGAGGGCGCCCCGACCCCGCAGACCCCCCAGACCGGCCTGGACATCGAGGTCGAGCACTACGTGCTCCCCGAGGGCGCCGCCGACAAGGTCGAGCCCGTCGACCTCGAGTCGGAGATGAAGCGCTCGTACCTGGACTACGCGATGGCCGTGATCGTCGGCCGCGCGCTGCCGGACGTGCGCGACGGCCTCAAGCCCGTGCACCGTCGCGTGCTCTACGCGATGTACGACGGCGGCTACCGCCCGGACCGTGCGTTCAACAAGTCCGCCCGCGTGGTGGGCGACGTGATGGGCAACTACCACCCGCACGGCGACACCGCGATCTACGACGCCCTCGTGCGCCTCATCCAGGACTGGGTCCAGCGCTACCCGCTGGCGCTCGGCCAGGGCAACTTCGGCTCCCCGGGCAACGACGGCGCGGCCGCCCAGCGCTACACCGAGACCAAGATGGCCCCGCTGGCCATGGAGATGGTCCGGGACATCGACGAGGACACCGTCGACATGCAGGACAACTACGACGGCAAGCAGCAGGAGCCCGTCGTCCTGCCCGCCCGGTATCCGAACCTGCTGGTCAACGGCTCCTCGGGCATCGCCGTCGGCATGGCCACGAACATCCCGCCGCACAACATGCGCGAGGTGGCCGCGGGCGTGCAGTGGTACCTCGAGCACCCCGAGGCCACCCGCGAGGAGCTGCTCGAGGCGCTCCTGGCCCGCGTGCACGGCCCCGACTTCCCCACGGGCGCCCAGATCCTGGGCCGCAAGGGCATCGAGGAGGTCTACCGGACCGGCCGCGGCCCCATCACCATGCGCGCCGTGGTCAACGTGGAGGAGATCCAGGGCCGCACGTGCCTCGTGGTCACCGAGCTGCCCTACATGACCAACCCGGACAACCTCGCCGCGAAGATCGCGGAGATGGTGCGGGACGGCAAGATCAACGGCATCGCGGACATGCGCGACGAGACCTCCGGCCGCACCGGCCAGCGCCTGGTGATCGTGCTCAAGCGCGACGCCGTCGCCAAGGTGGTGCTGAACAACCTCTACAAGCACACCGAGCTGCAGTCGAACTTCTCGGCCAACATGCTCGCGCTCGTGGACGGCGTGCCGCGCACCCTGTCCCTGGACGGCTTCGTGCACCACTGGGTGAAGCACCAGATCGACGTGATCGTGCGCCGCACCGCGTTCCGCAAGCGCAAGGCCGAGGAGCGCGCGCACATCCTGCGCGGCCTGCTCAAGGCCCTGGACATGCTGGACGAGGTCATCGCGACCATCCGCCGCTCGGCCTCGGCGGACGTGGCCCGCGAGGCCCTCAAGGAGCTCCTGGACATCGACGACGTCCAGGCCCAGGCCATCCTGCAGATGCAGCTGCGCCAGCTCGCTGCCCTGGAGTCCCGGAAGATCCAGGACGAGTACGACGACCTCATGGCGAAGATCGCCGAGTACAACCGGATCCTGGAGTCCCCGCAGCGTCAGCGCGAGGTCATCTCCGAGGAGCTCGCCGAGATCGTGGCCAAGCACGGCGACGACCGCCGCACCGAGATCATGGCCGGCTTCGACGGGGACATGTCCATCGAGGACCTGATCCCCGAGGAGGAGATGGTCGTCTCCATCACCCGCGGCGGCTATGTCAAGCGCACCCGGATCGACCAGTACCGGTCCCAGGCGCGCGGCGGCAAGGGCGTGCGCGGGGCGACGCTGCGCGGCGACGACGTCGTCGAGCACTTCCTGACCGTGTCCACGCACCACTGGCTGCTGTTCTTCACGAACTTCGGCCGCGTGTACCGCATCAAGACGTACGAGCTGCTCGAGGCCGGCCGCGACGCGAAGGGCCAGCACGTGGCCAACCTGCTCGCGTTCCAGCCGGACGAGCGGATCGCCCAGATCCAGCCGCTCGTGGACTACGGCCGGGCCCCGTACCTCGTGCTCGCCACGCGCGGCGGCCTCGTGAAGAAGACGCCGCTGCTGGACTACGACACGAACCGCACCGCCGGCCTGATCGCCATCAAGCTGCGTGAGGGGGACGAGCTGGTCTCGGCCCGCGTGGTCTCGCCCGACGACGACCTCATCCTGATCTCGCACAAGGGCCAGTCCCTGCGGTTCACCGCCACGGACGAGGCGCTGCGTCCCATGGGCCGTGCGACCTCGGGCGTGACTGGCATGAAGTTCCGCGACGACGACTCCCTGCTGACGATGGACGTGGTGGAGGAGGACGGCTACGTCTTCACCGTCACGGACGGCGGCTTCGCCAAGCGCACCCACGTGGACGAGTACCGCCTGCAGAACCGCGGCGGCCTCGGCATCAAGGTCGCCAAGCTCGTGGACGACCGCGGCGAGCTCGCCGGCGGTCTCGTGGTGCGCGAGGACCAGGAGGTCCTCGTGGTGATGGCCTCGGGCAAGGTGGTGCGCTCCGCCGTCGCCGGCGTGCCGGCCAAGGGCCGCGACACGATGGGCGTGATCTTCGCCAAGCCGGACAAGCGGGACCGGATCGTCGCCGTCACCCTGAACAACGAGCAGGAGATGGAGGCCAAGGCGGACGCCGAGGCCGAAGCGGGGCCGGATGTACCCTTGGACGCAGACATCGACCCGACCGACCCCGTAGCCGCACCGGAGGACGCCCTGACGCAGGACGCCGGTGAGGGTGCAGACGGAGGAGAGCAGTGAGCACGTCCGCGTCGTCGCGTCCCGGCCAGGGACGGAGCACCGGGAAGGCCGCCGAGCCGCGGTCCGGTCGTCCGGTGCGCAAGGCCAGCGGGTCCTCGCAGGAGGACCTGGTCCGCGCCGTCCCGAAGGCCAAGGTGCGCCGCGCCCGCCTGGTCCTGACCCGGGTGGACCCGTGGTCCGTGCTGAAGCTGGCGTTCCTGCTCTCGGTGGCGCTGGGCATCCTCACGGTGGTGGCGGCGGTGGCGCTGTACTCGCTGTCCGACGTCCTCGGGATCTTCGACAGGGTCAACGACGTGATCGGCACCGTGCTCGGCTCCGAGGCCGGGCGCTACACCGTGGCGTCCCTGGCCCCGCTGAGCACCGTGACCTCGCTGGCCACCGTGCTGGCCGTGGTCAACGTCATCCTGCTGACCGCCCTGGCCACCGTGGCCGCGCTGCTCTACAACCTCTGCGCGAGCCTCGTGGGCGGCCTCGGCGTCACGTTGACGGACGACTGAGCAGACCCTCGACGACGCCCCGCGCGGATTTGCGCGGGGCGTCGGCGCTCCTGTACAGTCATCTCCTGTTGTGAACGGCGTCAGCCGTGAGCGACGGTGAGGGCGTATAGCTCAGGCGGTTAGAGCGCTTCGCTGATAACGAAGAGGTCCCAAGTTCAAGTCTTGGTACGCCCACTCCCACCACACAGAGCCCCGGTCCGCTGGGGCTCCGTTCGTCTCCGGAGGTCTTCCCATGGGTCGACTGGCACGCGTGGCCCTCGTGGTCGGCGCCGCGGCAGCCGCCTACGGGGCGCGTCTCTGGCGGGAGAACAGTGCGGGGAAGGACGTCTGGGCCACGGCCACGGACGACCTGCCGGAGGACGCCGACGGCGTCGAGCCGGCACCGGAGGACTAACCGGTCCTCACGGGGGCATGGCGCAATTGGTAGCGCACCTGCTTTGCAAGCAGGGGGTTAGGGGTTCGAGTCCCCTTGCCTCCACCGAAGAAGGGCCCGGGAGTCGTGAGATTCCCGGGCCCTTTCGTATGCCCAGGGTGGCCGCCGGCGCCGGCACCGTGGGCAGAAACCGGCGACCCGGGGGCTCCTGGGGCACAAACCGCAGGACTTCGGGCCCCGTGGGCAGAAGAGAGGGCGTTTCTGCCCACGGAGGGACGGGGATGGCCTGCCCCGAACCCCCGCCGCCGGACCCGCCCACCGCTCCCGTCGCCGTCGTGCGTGGTGTTGGATGGTCCGGTGAACACCACCATCGACACCCCGTCCCCCGACCGACCCGCCCCTGGGCAGGGCACTCCGGCCTACGCCCGGGTGCCCGCGAGCTACTACGACATCTTCGTGGGCGTCTTCATCGCCCTCCTCATCCTCTCCGGCGTCACCGCGGCCAAGCTCTTCTACGGCCCCACCGTCCCGATCGTCTCCGACCTCTTCTACGACGGCGGCCCCCTCATCTTCGACGGCGGCGCCTTCCTGTTCCCGTTCGCGTACATCGTCGGCGACATCCTCGCCGAGGTGTACGGCTGGCGCCGGGCCCGCCGGGCCATCGTCCTGGGCTTCACGATGCTCGTGCTCGCCGCCCTCACCTACACGGTGGTCTCCTGGACCACGCCCGTCGAGGGCTTCGAGGTCTGGGACCAGGCCCTCGCGCCCATGCTGCGGATCACCGTGGCCGGCTTCGTCGCGTTCCTCGTGGGCTCCCTGCTCAACGCGTCCATCGTGGTCCGCCTCAAGGAGCGCATGAAGGAACGGCACGTGGCCTTCCGGCTCATCCTCTCCACCGTGGTCGGCCAGTTCTTCGACACCCTGATCTTCTGCACCATCGCCTACGCCGGCACCATCTCGCTGCTGGAACTGGCGAACTACACGGTGACCGGCTTCGGCTACAAGACGCTCGTGGAGATCCTCATCGTGCCGGTGACCCTGCTCGTCATCCGCGCCCTCAAGCGCCGGGAGCCCACCTACCGGGCACCCGGCTTCGAGATCCACCGCGACGAGAACCCCGCCGTCGCCCCGGCCGCGTCCCGCTGACCCGCACGGGCCCCGGCGTCGGCCGCGCCGGGGCCCGTCCGTCGCGCGCACCCCGCCCACCGACTACCGTCGGTGCCATGGGCAAGGACCTCTTCGAGCACGAGCAGCAGCAGACCCTCAGCCGCGAGCAGGCCGCCGCACGCCTGCGCGACCTCGCCGACCAGCTCTCCCGGCAGAACGAGGTGCGGATCGAGCACGGCGACCGCGACGTGGTCGTCACCGTCCCGGACCGCGTGGGCCTCGAGGTGGAGCTCGAGGTCGAGGATGGCGGCGGCGCCGAACTGGAGATCACCCTCAGCTGGTGACCGGCCCCGGGTCGGCCGCCGTCGCCTCCCCGTGCCTCAGAACGTCCAGGGCTCCCCGGGGGCCAGACGCCGGTAGTCGGTCACGCCCTCGGCGAGCCCCGAGAGCACCCCGTCCACCACGCCCTTGCCGTCCTCGCTGAGGATGCCGTCGTGGATGGGGCGGGTGTGCGTCGCCGCGATGGCCCGCATCTGGTCCACCACGTCCGCGATGCGCAGCCACGGCGCCGCGACGGGCAGCAGGAGCACCTCGACGTCGGCGTCCGGCACCGTGAACGAATCGCCGGGGTGCAGCACGGCCCCGTCCACGAGGTAGGACACGTTCACCGGGCGCGGCACCTCGGCGTGGATCACCGCGTGCTCCCCGCCGAGCACCTCCACCCGGAAGCCGGCGGCCTCGAACGTCTCCCCGGGCACGGCCGTATGCACGCGCCCGGCGTCGAGCCCCGCCTCCGCCAGCGGCCCCGTGAGGTCCCGTGGCGCCCACACGTGCGCCTCCGTGCCGGCCACGGCCCTGGCCAGCTGCTCGGGGACCACGTGGTCCGGGTGGCCGTGTGTCACGAGGACGGCATCCGCGCCGTCCAGGACCGCCGCGTCGCTGAACGCGCCGGGGTCGAACGCGAGGCGTCGGCCGGCCTTCTCGAGGCGGACGGCCGAGTGGCCGAAGAGGGTCAGGGTCGTGCTCATGCGGATCACTCCTCCGCCCGGCGTCGGGATCCCGGGCGCTTCCAGCCTCCCGCGTGCTCCCGGCGGCGGACAAGGCCCGCGCCCCGTTCGATGGCCGCCCACCGGGCCCCGCCCCGACCGGCGTCCGGACGCGCGACGGCCCGCGCCCCTCGGTCCTGCCGAGGATGCGCGGGCCGGGCGTCGTCCGCTGCGCGCTCAGGGCACGGGGGGGAGCGGGTCAGCGCTGCTGCCCGGGCTGGACGCCCAGCACCTTCGCGTTGGCGGCGGCCACCGGGTCCGGGGTGGCGGTGTCCACCCGCACGCCCTGGCCCGCCGCGGCCGAGCCGGCCTCGGCCACGACCTTCTGCTGCTGGGCGTAGGGGTTGTTCGCCTCCACCACCGGGATGTTCGCGGTGATCGGGCCCGGCACCGGGGCGGTCCACGGATCCTGCACCGGCTTGGTCAGGCGCCACAGGGCGAAGCCGGCGCCGGCGGCGGCGGCCGCCATGCCCGCGACGATCCAGGAGCGGCCGCCCGAGCGGGAGGCCCGGCGACCGGCGGCACGGTTCAGGTCCTTCTCGGCCGCGCCGGCGTACTGCTCGGCACCCTTGCGCAGGCGCTTCACGATCGCCTTGTCCCCGGTGAGCTTGATCAGGGCCTGCTCCAGGGCGTCCGGGACCTCGACGTCGTGGGCGGTCTTGCGGGCGTGCGCGGCGCCGTCGGCCAGGCGGGCGGCGGCCACGGGGAGGACCTCCTCCTTGCGGCGCTGGGCGTAGTCGCCGGCGTCGGCCAGGCGGGCCTGCACCTGCGGGGCTACCTTCCCGCCCTGCTCCTGCAGCGCGGACAGACCCGTGGCGAGGAGACCGGCGAGGGTCAGGCCGCCCGCCGCGGCGGCGTCCTTGGCCTGACCGGCACGGTCGCTGAACAGGGCGGCGGACCGCTGCGCGTCCTTACGGGCGCCCTTGGCGGCCTTCTTCGCGTCCTTGCGCAGGCCCTTGGCGGCCTGGCGGCCGTCCCGGCGCAGCTGCGTGGCCTTGCGGCCCCCACGACGGCGGCCCTTCTTCGCGGCCTTCTCAGCGTCCTTGCGCGCCGCGGCGAACTGCTGCTGCACCTCGTGGCCGGCGTCCTGCGCCTGGGCCTGCAGGTGCTCGAGGAAGTCCTGGACGGTGTCCACGCCCTTGGCGACGGCGGGGGCCAGCAGCCCGTACTGGTGCGCGACGGCCTCGCCGGCCTTCCGCGCCCCGCGCTCGACCACGGGGCCGTACTCCTTCTTGGCGTCCTGGGCCTTGCGGCGGCCCTCCTCGGCCGCGGCGGAGCCGCCGATCAGCCCGTAGGCCGCGGCCACCTCGCTCCAGGCGCGGGTGGACTCCACCTTCGGGGCGGCCCAGTGGCGCAGGTTCTCCGCCTGGCGTGCGACGAACGCGTTCGCGTCGCCGTCGTGCTGGATCTCGTCGTGCAGGGTCTTGCGAGCCATGTGATGCCTCCCGTGAGTTCTGGATGGTCGTTGAACGCGGTGGTCCTCGAGGCCCAGCCTAGTGGCCGACCCCCGCCGTGGCACGGGTCCCGGCACGCCGGGAGTGCGTACGCCGATCGCGGAAGACCCGCCCCCGGACGGCGGGATCCGGACGGCCCGCCGCCGCGGATGGAACAATGGGGCGCATGGCGAACAAGACGCACACCGCGACCATCCACACGAACCACGGCGACATCGTCGTCGAGCTGTTCGGCAACCACGCCCCGAAGACCGTGAAGAACTTCGTGGGTCTCGCCACCGGCGAGCAGGAGTGGACCCACCCGCAGACCGGTGAGAAGAACAACGGCGCCCCGCTGTACTCCGGCACCGTGTTCCACCGCATCATCAAGGACTTCATGATCCAGGGCGGCGACCCGCTCGGCATGGGCATCGGCGGCCCCGGCTACCAGTTCGGCGACGAGATCCACCCCGAGCTGCAGTTCGACCGTCCCTACCTGCTGGCCATGGCCAACGCCGGCCCCGGCACCAACGGCTCGCAGTTCTTCATCACCTCCGTGCCCACCGGCTGGCTCAACGGCAAGCACACCATCTTCGGCGAGGTGAAGGACGAGGCCTCCCAGAAGGTCGTGGACGAGCTCAACGCCGTCGCCACCGATCCCCGTGACCGCCCGCTCGAGGACGTCGTCATCGAGTCCATCGACATCGACGAGGCCTGAGCAGCCCCTCGGTGAGCACCACCCCCTCTGACCCGCACGGCCCGGACTCCGCGGACGGCACACCCCCGGTGTGCCCGCGGCATCCGGGCCGTGCCGCGTATGTGCGCTGCGCCGTGTGCCGGCGCCCCGCGTGCCTCGACTGCCAGCGTCCCGGCTCCGCGGCCGGGCCGGTCTGCGTGGACTGTGCGTCCGGCGTCGTGGCCGGCCCCGCTCCGACGGCGGCCCCCGCCGCCGGCGCCGCCGCGACGGTCCCGGTCCGACGGCGGACGGGCTTCGCCGCCTCGCCCGTCACCTGGATCCTGCTGGCGGTCACGGTGGTGGTCTACGCGGCGCAGTGGATGACCCGGGATCAGGCGTCCGGCGTGACCGAAGCGCTCTGGTACGCCGGGCTCTACACGTCCCCGTACGGCATGGAGCCGTGGCGGATGGCCTCCTACGCGCTCGTGCACGACGTCACCGGCCCCACGCACCTGCTGCTGAACATGCTCGCGCTGTGGGTGATCGGGCGCGTGCTCGAGCCCGCGCTGGGCTGGTGGCGGTTCCTCGCCCTCTACGTGCTCTCCGCCGTGGGCGGTGCGGTGTTCGCACTGTGGGTCTCGGACCCGCTGCAGCCCGTCGTCGGGGCGTCCGGTGCCGTGTACGGCATGTTCGCGGCCCTGTTCCTGCTCACCCGGGTGCGGGGCGGGCAGGTGCGCTCGATCGCCGTGCTGATCGGCCTGAACCTCGTGTTCTCGTTCCTGCTGCCCGGGGTGGCCTGGCAGGTGCACGTGGGCGGGCTGCTGACGGGCGCCGTCGTCGCCGTCGTGTTCTCCCTGGCCGGCGGGCTGCGCCCCGGGCGGGCGCGTGTGCCGTCCGTGGGCGCCCAGGCGGCCGGCCTCGTGGTCGTGGCGGCGGCGCTGGCGGCGCTCACGGTGCTCGGCGCCGCCCGGGTCACGGTGGCCGGCCTGCTCGGCTAGGCCGTCGTCCCCGACCGTCCCCGGAGTTCTCCACAGCGGGGTGTGCACTTCTTCCCACAGGGGTGTCCACACCTGTGGACAACTCCGGGGACAACTCGTCTCCGGGCGGGATCGTGCGGATCGGCCATCCACAGGGTTGTCCACCGCTGTGGAGAACTACACGTGTGTCATTCGCTCCAGCGGGACATCATGAGGAACCCGACGAGCGCGATGCCGAAGCCCACGAGGATGTTCCAGCCGCCGATCTGCACGATCGGGAAGAGGCCCTGGGTCAGGTAGTAGACGATGATCCAGAGCAGGCCGAGGATCAGCAGGCCGAACATCACGGCCTTGTACACGGGGGAGAGGGGCTTCGGACCCGGGTCCACGTCCCCGAGGTCCGTCCGCACGGCGGAGCGGCTGCGGCGCGCGGCCTCGAGCTCCTCGCGCTTCCGACGGGCCGAGTCCTTGCGCTTGCCGGCGGGTGCTGCCACGGGTCTTCTCCTCGGGTGGGGGGGTGGTGGGCGCCCCCACCGGCGGGGACCGGGGCGGGGACGGTATCCTGCTGACCTGCCCAGGACCGGGGTCAGCGACGTGCCCGGCCAGTCTATGCACCCCGCTCCCACGCGGCGGGGAGGAAAGAGCGCCCCCGTGCAGAGCCCCGAGGTCTCCGTCCTCGTCGTCGACAACTACGACAGCTTCGTCTACACCCTGGTGGGCTACCTCGAGCAGCTCGGGGCCCGCACCACCGTGATCCGCAACGACGAGGTCACCCCCGGCCGCGCCCTCGAGCTCGCGGCCGAGCACACGGCGGTGCTCATCTCGCCCGGGCCGGGCGCGCCCGCCGACGCCGGTGTCTCCCTCGACCTCATCCGCTCCGCCGCCGACGGCGGCCGTCCGCTCTTCGGGGTGTGCCTGGGGCACCAGGCCATCGCGGAGGCGTTCGGCGCCACCGTGACGCACGCGGAGTCCCTCATGCACGGCAAGACGTCCCTGGTCCGCCACGGCGAGCACCCCCTGTTCGAGGGCGTCCCCTCGCCGTTCACCGCCACCCGCTACCACTCGCTGGCCGCCGTGCGGCCCACCGTGGACGAGGCGGTCCTGGAGATCACCGCCGAGACCGAGGACGGCGTCGTGATGGGACTGGCCCACCGCACCGCGCCCCTGTGGGGCGTGCAGTTCCACCCCGAGTCCGTGCTCACCGAGGGCGGCTACCGGATGCTCGGCAACTGGCTCGAGTCCGTGGGGCTCTCCGGGGCCGCCGAGCGCGGCGGCCGGCTCTCGCCCCTCGTCCGCCAGGACTGACCGGTCCCGGGGCCCGGTTCGCGGGTCGGACGGCGCCCCGTCCGCTCAGGTGGACGGCGGCGGATCGATCGAGGGCTCGGGGTCCGGCGTCAGCGTCGGCAGCGGGTCCACCGGCGTCCCGGTGGGCGAGGTGCTCGGTGACTGCTCGGTCGGCCCCGGCGAGGTCGACGGGGCCGCCGACGTCGACGACGGGCTCTGCGTCGGCGACGGCGTCGCGGTCGCCGTCGGCTCGGGGGTGGGCGTGGCCGAGGCGGACGGCGAGGGCGACGGCTCCGCGCTCTCGGAGGGCTCCGCGCTCTCCGACGGCGGGGGGCTCGGTGACGCGGACGCCGACGGCGTGGGCTCGGGCGCCTCGCTGGACGGCGGCGCCGGCTCGGAGGGCTCGGCCGTGGGCGCGATCCACGAGGACGCCGTCAGGGTCAGGGAGGAACGGTTGTCCACGCGGACGCCGGCGGGCGGATCCTGGGCCACGACCGTGCCGGTGTCGGTGGTCGCGCCGTCCTCGTCCTGGATCCGCACGCGCAGCTCGGGGGCGCTCAGCGCCAGCTGACGCCGCGCGTCCGGAGCGCTCATCCCCACCACGTCCGGCACGGCGACCATGCCGCTGGACAGGTGCAGCACCACGGAGGAGCCGGGCGGCACGTGGGTGCCCATCGCGGGGTCGGTGCGGGCGAGCAGCCCGCGCTCGAGTCGGCCGTCGTCCTGGTACAGCACGGAGGAGACGCGCAGGCCCAGCCGTTCCAGCTCGCGGCGGGCCGCGTCCTCGGACAGCCCGTGCAGGGAGTCGGACAGCGCGATACCCTCCTCGCCGCGGGACACCCGGACCCGCACCTCGGCCCCGCGGGGCACCTCCGTGCCCGTCTGCGGGTCGCTCTGGGTAACGGTCCCGTCCGGGGCGTCGGCCATGTACGCGGACGAGACGACGGCCACCAGGCCCGCGTCCTCGAGCGCCGCGACCGCCTCGTCCTGCTGCAGCCCCACCACCGCGGGCACCTCCACGGTGTTGCGCAGGGCCGCCGCGAGCCACGGCGCCAGGACCAGGGCCAGCACGACCAGGACCACGCCGGCCGCCAGGAGCGTGCGCCGGCGGACGCGGCGTCGGACGCGACGGGGTGTGGCCGTCGCCGGTGCCGGCGTGTCTCGGGGCGGCGGTTCGGGCCGGGGCGTCGCGGCTGCACCGGGCGTCACCGGCTGGCCGCCGGTCACCGGGCGGGGGCCGTCCATGGCGGCGGCGGCGGCCAGCTGCGCGGCGGAGGCGGCGCCGGGCAGTCCCGCACCCGCGACGGCGTGGTTCGCCGCCTGGGGTTGTGCGACGTCCGGCTCGGCCGGGGCGGAGGGCGTCGGCCGGGTCAGCGGGACCGTGGCCGTCGGCACGTCGGCGTCGTCGGCCCCGTGCTCCGCGGGCGTGGCGCGCGGCACCGCGCCGCCCGCGCCGACTGGGGCGGGATGGCCGGCACCGAGCGGCGGGGTGTGACGGCCGGGGGCGGCGTGCGGATCCGCCGCGGCCTCCTCGAGGGCCGCGAGGAACGCGGCGCCGGTGGGGAACCGGTCCTGCGGATCCTTGCGCAGGGCGCGCAGCACCACGGGGTCGAACGCGGGCGGCAGGTCGGGGTCGACGTCGGAGGGCGCCGGCGGCTCCTCGCGCACGTGCTGGTAGGCCACGGCCAGCGGCGTGTCGCCCGTGAAGGGGGGCCGGCCTGTGAGCAGCTCGAACAGCAGGCAGCCGGCCGCGTAGAGGTCGGCGCGGCCGTCCACGGTGCGGCCCGTCGCCTGCTCCGGGGCCAGGTACAGGGCGGTGCCCACCACGGCCTGGGTCTGCGACGTGGTGGCGGAGGTGTCTGCCAGCGCGTGGGCGATCCCGAAGTCCATCACCTTCACGGTGCCCGTGTCCGTGACCATGACGTTCGCGGGCTTCACGTCGCGGTGGACGATGCCCTCCTCGTGCGCGTGCTCGAGCGCTTCCAGCACGCCCCGGGTCCAGGCCACGGCGCGGTCCGGGCCCACGGCGCCCTCGGCGTGCAGGATCTCCCGCAGCGTCCGGCCGGAGACGAGCTCCATCACCAGGAACGGGCAGTCCACCGGATGGAGGCCGTCCTCGAGGGAGACCTCGCCCGTGTCGTACACGGAGACGATCGAGGGGTGGTTCAGGGAGGCCGCCGAGCGCGCCTCCTTGCGGAAGCGCGCCTGGAAGTGCGGGTCGCGCGCCAGATCCCGGCGCATCAGCTTCACCGCCACCGGGCGGTGCAGCCGCAGGTCCTCGCCGCGGAAGACGTCCGCCATGCCGCCGCGCCCGATCAGCTCACCGATCCGGTACCGCCCGTTCAGGGTCCTCTGCTCGTCCACAGACACGTCCGCGTGGTCGTCCCGCCCGCCGCTCAGGCGGAGGGCGTGGCGTCGGCGGACGAGGCCTGCGCGCCACGCGCGTCGGCGGAGGAGGCCTCCGCGCCGCGCGCGTCAGCGGACGGGTCGGTGGTGGGCTGGCCCGTCGGCGCCGTGGACTCCCCGGAGGACTCCGTCGTCGGATCCGCCGTGGGCGTCGTCGGCTCCTCGGACGGCTCCGGCGTGGGCTCCGGGTCGGCGGTGGCCGTCGGGGATTCGGCGGTGGGGGACGGGCTGGGCTCGTCCGAGGCCGACGGGCTCGGCCCGGTGCTCGGCTCCTCCGACGCGCTGGGCTCCGGCTCCGAGGCGGGCTGGGAGGCCTCGCGGGTCGGCGCGGCGTCGGACCCGCCGGTGGCCACGATCAGCTGCACGTGCGTGTCGTAGCGGTGACGCTCGCCCTCGCCGGGCACCACGCGCACCACCTCGCCGTCGGCGCCGTCGGCGGACGGGTCGTCCACCCGGTCCACGGTGAAGCCGCGGTCGCGCAGCGTCTGGATCGCGCTCTCCACGGGCTGGCCCACGAGTCCCTCCGGGATGACGCCCTCACCGGTGGAGACGGCCAGCGTGACGGTCTCACCGCGCCGCAGCGCCCCCACGGGGTTGATCTCCTCGACGGTGCCCTGCGGGCTCTGCGCGTCGCGGTCCTCCTCGCGCACCGCCAGGCCGAGTCCCTCGAGCTCGGTGCGCACCTCGCTCACGGGGCGACCCCTGTACGCCTCCGGGTCCACGTTCACGGACGACTCCTCCTGCGAGGTCGCCGGCGCCGAGCCGCCGTTGCCGCGGCCACCCGTGAGCAGCGGCCACAGCAGCGCCCCCAGGAGGGCGAACACCACGAGCCCGAGCAGTGCCCACAGCGGCCAGGGGTTGGCGCGTCGCCGGCGGGCGGGCGCGGAGCCGCCCCCGGCGGGCGGGCCAGGGTCCACGACGTCGCCCGGGCGGGTCTGCTGGTCGCGCACGGCGGCGATCTCGTGGTCGCGCGTGCTCGCGCTCGCGGCGGCGCCGGCCGCACCGGCCGCGCCCACGGCCGCCGCACCGGCGGCGCCGGGGCCGCGGGCGTCGTCGTCGGTGCGGGGCTGGGCCGCGGTCACCGGCAGCGCCGCGGTGGCGGGGGAGCCGTCTGTCCGGGTGCCCTCGGCGCGGGGATGGGTGGTGCGCATGCCGTCGTAGTCCAGGGGAGCGGTCTCGGCGCCCGAGGGGTCGGCCACGCCCTGCTCCTCGAGGAAGACGGCCAGGCCGGGCACGGCCTCCACGGCGCCGCGGGTGTCCTTGCGACGCAGCGCGTCGGCGGCCTCCGAGAGCGCGGTCGCGTCCGAGGGCCGCTCCTTGGGGTCCTTCGAGAGCATGCACATGATCAGGGCGCGCACCGGGGCCGGGACGGTGTCCGGCAGGGGCGGCGGGGTGTCGTTGACCTGGGCGAGGGCGATCGCGATCTGGGACTCGCCCGTGAACGGGCGATGCCCGGCGAGGGCCTCGTAGCCGATGATGCCCAGCGAGTAGAGGTCGGAGGAGCCGGTGGCCTGCTGCCCCGTGGCCTGTTCGGGCGCGAGGTACTGGGCGGTGCCCATCACCTGGCCGGTGGCCGTGAGCGGGACCTGGTCCGCCAGGCGCGCGATGCCGAAGTCCGTCACCTTCACCCGGCCGGTGGGCGTGATCATGAGGTTGCCGGGCTTGACGTCGCGGTGCACGAGCCCCTGGGCGTGGGCAGCCGAGAGCGCGGCCGCCGTCTGCGCGATGATCCGCAGGGTCCGCTCGGGGGAGAGCACCTTCTCCTTCTCGAGGATGGAGGACAGTGGCTGGCCCGGCACGAGCTCCATGACGAGGTAGGCGGAGCCCTTCTCCTCGCCGTAGTCGTAGACGTTGGCGACGCCGGGGTGGTTCAGCAGCGCCGTGTGCTGGGCCTCCGCCCGGAAGCGGCGCAGGAAGTTGGGGTCACCTGTGTACTCCTCCTTGAGGATCTTCACGGCGGTGATCCGGCCCAGGACCTTGTCCCGCGCCTTCCACACCTCGCCCATGCCGCCGATCGCGATGCGATCGGTCAACTGGTACCTGCCGCCGAGGGTGATGCCCGATGTCGGCCTCATTCCGTGACCACCGCTTCCATGATTGCCTTCATGCCACTGACGACTGTCTGATGTCCAACCCCCGGCGGCTCGTCCTCCACCACGATCGTCACGGCCGCCCGGGGGTTCTCGCTCGCGTCGAAGCCGGTGATCCAGGAGTGCACGTTGCCCGTGTCCCCGACCTCGGCCGTGCCCGACTTCGCCGCGATCCGCACCGTGTCCGACTGCACGGATCCCAGGATGCCGTCCTCCACCGCCGAGACCATCATGTCCGAGACCTGCCCGGCCACCTCGGGGGTCGTGGCCCGGCCGCGCTCACGGGGGCTGAACTCCTGCACCGTGGTGAGGTCCGAACGGCGGACCGCCTTGATCAGCTGCGGCTCCATGACCACGCCGTCGTTCGCGATGCCGGCGGCCACCATGGCCATCTGCAGCGCGGTGGCCTGCACGTCCCGCTGGCCGATCGAGGACTGCGCCAGCGCGGCGTCGTCCAGGTCGGAGGGGAACACGGAGCCGGTCACGGGCAGCGGGTAGTCGAAGGAGTCGTTGAAGCCGAACCGCTCGGCGACCTCCCGGATCCGGTCCTGGCCCAGCTCGACGGCGGCCATGGCGAACGGCGTGTTGCAGGACTGCGCCAGCGCCCACGTGAGGGTCTGACGCCCCACGGTGTTGCACGGTGAGCCGTCGTAGTTGGGCAGCTCCGTGGTCGTGCCGGGCAGCGTCCACGCGGCGGGGATGTCCACCGTCCCGTCCGGGGTGTAGTCACCGGACTCGAGCATGGCCACCGCGTCGATCAGCTTGAACGTGGAGCCGGGGGACACGAGCTGCTCCGCGGCGCGGTTGCGGTATGCGCTGGCGCCGGGGATCTGGTCGATCGCGGCCATGGCCGACTGCGCCTCGGCCGGGCTGTGTGAGGAGAGCGCGTTGGAGTCGAAGCCCGGCTTCGACACCATGGCCAGGATCTCGCCCGTCGTCGGGTCCGTGACCACGGCGGAGGCGCGCACGCCGTCCGGGAGCGCGTCGTACGCCAGACGCTGCAGCTCGGGGTCGATCGTCAGCTCCACCTGGTCGCCCTCGGGTGTGGCACCCGTGATGATCTCCATGGCGCGGTCCACGAACTGGGACGTGGGGGTGCCGGAGAGCTGCTCGTTCATGGCTGCCTCCAGCCCGTCGGTGCCGTAGGTGAGCGAATAGAAGCCCGTGAGCGGGGCGTACAGCTCGGTCTCGTGGTAGACGCGCTGGTAGTGGTACGCGTCGCCGGAGGGGACAGACTCGGCGATCGGCTCGCCGTCCACGAGGATCGGCCCGCGCGGGGCGCCGAACTCCAGGAACATCTGCCGAGAGTTCAGGGCGTGCGTCTTGAGCTGGTCAGCGGCCAGCACCTGGATGACGGACGCAGCCAGCGCGAGCACGAGGAGCATGGCCGCCATGACGGTCCACGTGCGTCGGATCGCCTCGTTCACCGCTCCTCACCTCCTCCCGGGGGCACGGCGGCCGCCGGGAGCGCCGTGCCGGGGTCGAGGTGGCCGGCGCCGGGCCCGGACGCGTTGACCATCCCGTCCACGACCACGGGCCGGCGGGCGGCGTTCGAGATGCGCAGCACGAGCCCCACGATGATCCAGTTGGCCAGCAGCGAGGAGCCGCCGGCGGCGAGGAACGGCGTCGTGAGGCCGGTGAGCGGCAGCACGAGGGTCACGCCGCCCATCACCACGAACACCTGCCACGCCATGGTGAAGGCCAGGCCGGAGGCGAGCACCTTGCCGAACGCGTCGCGCACGCCGAGGGCGGCGCGCATCATGCGGGTGACGAGCAGGAGGTACAGGACGAGCACGGCGGCCAGGCCCACGAAGCCGAGCTCCTCGCCGATGGCCGTGAGGATCATGTCCGAGAAGGACAGCGGCACCTGGGTGGGGTTGCCCGCGCCCAGGCCGGTGCCCATCAGCCCGCCCGAGGCCATCGCGAACAGGCCCTGGACCACCTGGTAGGAGCCGCCGAAGTCGCGATGGTAGATCTCGGGGTCGAAGGCCCTCAGCCAGATCTCGAACCTGGCGGTCACGTGCGGCATGAACAGGAACGCCAGCGCCGCGCCGAAGGCGATCAGGCCCAGGCCGAGGAGGATCCAGGAGGCGCGGGACGTGGCGATGTAGAGCATCGCCATGAACATGCCGAAGAACAGCAGGGCCGAGCCCAGGTCGCGCTGGAACACGAGCACGCCGAGCGCCAGGAGCCAGCCGGCCAGCAACGGGCCGAGGTCCCGGGCTCGGGGGAAGGTCACCGGGCCCACGCGGCGGCCGGCCAGCAGGATCAGGTCGCGGTTCGCGGAGAGGTAGCCGGCGAAGAAGATGGCCAGCGTGATCTTGGCGATCTCGCCGGGCTGGAAGGTGCCGAATCCGACGTCGATCCAGATCCGCGCCCCGTACATGCTCAGGCCCAGCCCGGGCACGAGCGGCAGGAGCAGCAGCACGCCGGACGCGGCGAGGAACAGGTAGGGCCAGCGCCGCAGCACCCGGTGGTCGCGCACCAGGAACACCAGGGCGGAGGCCACCAGGACGGCCAGGACGGACCACACGAGCTGCGAGGTGGGGTTGGCCATCGCGGCGTCCTGGCTCAGCCGGTGGATCATGGCCAGGCCCAGCCCGTTGAGCAGGGCGGTGATCGGCAGCATGAACGGGTCCGCGTAGGGGGCCCGCAGCCGCAGGACCACGTGCAGCACGAGGGTGGCGGCGCCGAAGATGCCCAGCGGCACCCAGGCGGTGGAGTCCAGCGGGGCATCCGTGCCGATCATGCCCAGCAGGTCCGCCCCCAGGGCGATGGTCAGGGCGGCCAGCAGCAGGACCAGTTCGATGTTCCGGCGCGGGCGTGCGGGGGAGATCACCTCGGTCACGGGGCCTCACCTCCCGTCGCGCTCGGGGACGACGCCGGGCTCGTCGGCGCGGTGGAGCCGGACGCGTCCGAGGGGCGGGCGGAGGACGACGACGGCGTCGTGCTCGGCCGGGCCCGCTCGGAGGGCTCACCGGCGGGGGCGGGGGCGTTCGGGTGCAGCGAGTCGCGCAGCTCGGCGACGATCTGCTCCGCGTGGTCCACGTCCCGGGCGGCCATGCCGGCGTTCACGCGGTCGCGTGCGTACGCGGGCAGCGCGTCCACCGGGAGGTCGGTCTGGCGGTCCACGTGGGACAGCTCGAGCGGGCCCAGCCGCTGGGAGACGCCCTTGAACACGGCGATCCGGCCGTCGTTGGCCCCCACGTAGTACTGCGTCTGGGTCCACAGGTAGCCCCACACGGCCACGGCCGCGAGGGTGAGGGCGAGCAGCGTGGTGAACACGGGGATGAACCAGCCGCGGCGGTACTGCACCGGGCGGTCGTCCTTTCCACGCCGCCGACGCGCGGCCCCGTCCTCGGGGCCGCCGGCGGGCCCGGCGGTCGCCGGGGCCGGGGTGGGGGCCGTGGTCATCGGCTCGGCGGCCTCGTCGGACGGGTGGTCGGCAGCGGTGGCGGCCGGTGTGGCGGCGGAGGAGGAGCCGGCGGCGGCAGCGGTGCCGCTCTGCGCGGCGGGCGGGACGGAGGCGTCCGGGCGCGGGGCGGCGGCGGGATCCGGCCCGTCCGTGAGGACGGCCGCGGTGCGCCGGGGACGGTTCTCCGGCACGGGCGTCTCGCCGAGCAGGGCGGCGGCACGGCGGCGCGTGGAGCTGCGGGTGACCACGGGGATGCGATCGGTCTTCACGGCGTTGGAGGCCGCGCCGACGAGCAGGTGAGGCCGTGCGTCCAGGTCCTCGCGCAGCAGCAGGCCGGAGACCGGGCCGACCTCGGGCGGGTGGGCGGCGGCGAGGGCCTGCTCGGACAGGTGGACGTCCGGGACGGGGGCCAGCTCCTCCGCCGTGCCCTCCGCGATCTCGAACGCCACCACGGTGACGTTGTCCGGGGCGCCGCCCTTGAGGGTGAGGTCCACGAGGGTGTCGACGGCCTGGTTGAGAGCCTCCGAGTCCCGCAGCACCTCGTGGATCTTCTCGGGGGGGACCACGTCCGTGAGGCCGTCCGAGCAGAACAGCCACCGTTCTCCGGGGGCGACGGGCACCTCGAACACGTCCAGCTCGGGGGAGGCGTCCACGTCGCCGAGCACGCGCATGAGCACGTTCTTGTTCGGGTGGAACGGGGCCTCCCCGGCCTCGAGGCGCCCCTCGTCGACGAGCTTCTGCACGAACGTGTGGTCCGTGGTGACCTGGGAGAACTCGCCGTCCGCGAGCCGGTAGGCACGGGAGTCGCCGATGTGCGCGATGTGCAGCGTGGTCCCCGCGAGCAGGCCGGCGGTGCACGTGGTGCCCATGCCGGCGAGCTTGGGGTTGGCGTGCACCAGCTCGTTGAGGATCAGGTTGGCGTTCTGGATCTCGTCCGGCAGCACCGTGGCCGGGTCCTCGTAGCCCACCGCATCCAGCGGGGCCAGGTCCAGCACCGTGGACGCGCTTGCCACGTCGCCGCCCACGTGCCCGCCCATGCCGTCCGCGAGCACGGCCAGATGACGGCCCACGTAGGCGGAGTCGTCGTTCTTGGCACGGACGCGGCCGACGTCGGAGCGGGCGGCGTAGCGGAGGACGAGGGTCATGGGTCAGGCCTCGAGCTCCATGACGGTCTTGCCGATGCGGATGGCCGTGCCGGGGCCCACGGGCAGCGCGCGGGTGACGGGGGCGCCGTTCACGTAGGTGCCGTTCGTGGAGCCGAGGTCCTCGAGGAACCAGCGGGTGCCCTGCGGGAACAGCCGGGCGTGGCGGCCGGAGGCGTAGTCGTCCACGAGCACCAGGTCGGCGTCCTGGGCGCGGCCCATCAGCAGGGGACGGCCCTCCAGGGCGATGGTCTGCCCGGCCTTCGGGCCCTCGACCACCCGCAGGGTCCGGGACAGCCGCGGGGCCGGCGTCGTCGGCGCGGACGCGGCGGGGGCCGGCGTCGACGCGGGCGCGGGGCGGTCGACCGCGGACGAGCCCGCCCCGGCGGCCCCGGCCGCGGGCACCGCGGTGACCAGGCCGGCGTCGCGCTGGGCCTGCTGGAGGCGTGTCTTGTTGCGTCGGCCGACCACGAGGTCGCGGCCCTGCGCCATGACGATGGAGATGATCAGCACCCACAGGGCCAGCAGCAGGCCCATGCGGAGCACGGCGACGGCGAGCTCGCTCATGCGCGGCCCCCCGTCCCGCCGAAGAACAGCAGCTCGGTCTGGCCGACGGTCACCACGTCCCCGTCGCGCAGGGTGACGGAGCCGTCCACGCGGCGGCCGTTGACGAGCACGCCGTTGCGACTGCCCAGGTCCAGGAGCGTGACCGTGGAGCCGACGGTGAGCAGGCGCAGGTGTTCGCGGGACACCGAGGAGTCCGGGATCACGAGGTCGGCACGCTCGGCCGAGCGGCCGAGGATGAGGTCGTCCCCGTCCAGGGGGAGCATGCGGCCGTCCAGCTCGAGGGCCGGGCCGGCGGGCCCGGTCACGGGGCGGCCCATCACGACGGTCGGCTGGTCGGCGTGGGCGGGGGCGGCGGGCGCGGTCGAGGCGGCGGCCCGGCGGGGCGCCGGACGGGGCCCGACGCGCGGGGCGGGGGAGGGCTTGCGGGGCGCGGCCGCCGGCAGGTCCTCGACCAGTCGGTCCGGCGCCGCGGCCGAGGCTCCCGGGCCGTGGGCGGTGGCGGGCGAGGCGCCGTCGTCGTGGGGGGCCGGGGCGGTGAGCGAGCCGTCGTCCAGGCGGGTGACGACGCGCAGGTCCCCGGCGCGCACGTCCGCGTCCGGGTGGAAGGCGACCCGGACCGTGCCGGGCAGCGCATAGCCCTGGGAGTCGGCGTGGCGGATGACCTCGTCGCACAGCTCGCTGGCGAGGGTGGACCCCCACGAGCGGGCGCGCTCGAAGTCGGCGGGGGAGAAGTGGACCACGTAGCTGTTGGGCGCGACCGTGTGGCCCTCGGACAGCGCGAACGACTCGTCGTCCATCGCCTGTCGCAGGGCCGAGGCGATCTCCACCGGCTTGACCGCCCGCGGACCGCCGGCCGAGAAGGCCGAGCGCACGGCCCGCTCCAGGCCGCGTTCGAGGTTGTCCAGAAGTCCCACGACGGGGCCCCTTTCCACAGTTGTCCGTCCCGATACTACGGGCCGGGCTGGGAGACCGCCGAGAACAGCGGGATTCTGCGGGGTGGAGCGCGGGTGGGAGAGGTGCCGGAGGGGCGAGCTGCCGGCGTGGCGGGGACGCGGGGGTGGGCGTCGGGGCCGATTTGCACGCCCGGGCGGGCGGGGGTTAGAGTATTCCTCGCTGCCTGTGACGGTCGCCGGATGCCCGGAGCCGAGAGCAGGAAGCCGCTCGCGCGAGTGGCGGAATTGGTAGACGCGCTGGCTTCAGGTGCCAGTGTTCGCAAGGACGTGGGGGTTCAAGTCCCCCCTCGCGCACCGAGGACGAAGGCCCCGGAACCGTGTGGTTCCGGGGCCTTCGGCGTTCCCGGGCTGGTCCCACTCACCCGTTGGGGGCGGTTTCGGGCGGTATCCACGCCGAATACCGCCCGAAACCGCCCCCAAACGCCGCGGGGTGGGCCGGGCGCGGGGCCGCCCGCCCGACGTCGGCCCTCACGGCTTGACGCACACCACCGGGACGCGGGCCTCCAGGATGATCTGCTGCGCGGCCGATCCCAGCAGCAGCTTGCCCACGGGGGAGCGGTGCTTCACGCCCACCACGATCCGGCTCGCGCCCACGCGCTCGGCGTGCTCGAGCAGGTCGCCGACGGCGTCCCGGCCGCGCTCCTGGGCGTGCGCCACGGACACGCCGACGCCGGCCTCGCGTGCCTCCGCCTCGTCCGGCTCGGTCCCGTCGAGGGAGAACCAGACCACGTCCTCTCCGCGCAGGGCCGCCTCCGCCAGGGCGGCCCGCCAGGCCGCGGCGCTCTCGGGGGTGCTGGTTCCGGTGCTGATGATCGTCATGGGGACCACTGTGCGTCATGGGCGCGGTCCCCGTCACCACCCGGGCCGGTTGTCGTCGGTCACTCTGCGGACGCGGAGCGCACGCAGCCTCGTCGCGCTGTTACGGTGACCTCCACCACTCGCACCTGTCCCCGGCGCCACTCCCTGGCGGCGGGGTGTCTCTGTTAGGAACCGCCATGTCCTCCACCTCCCCCGACGGCCCCCCGCGCCGACGCACGGGGATCGGCCGGATCGTCTTCAGCGTGATCGCGGTGCTCACCGTGCTCGCGGCCTCCGCCTTCTCCATCCGCTCGGCCTCGGGAGGGAACGACATCCGCACCAACCTGACCCTCATCGCCCCCGCGGCCGCCGGCGGCGGCTGGGACTCGTTCCAGCGCGAGCTGCAGCAGACCATGCGCGTCAACGGGCTGGTGAACAACGTCCAGGTGGTCAACATCCCCGGTGCCGGCGGCAACATCGCCCTCGGCCAGCTGACCACGCTCGAGGACGCGAACAACCTCATGGTGGGCGGCACCGGCCAGATCGCCGCCCACGCGGCCCGTGGCACCGGCCCCGAGCTCTCCCAGGTCACCGCGGTCAGCCGCGTCGTCGAGGAATACAGCCTCGTGGTGGTCCCGGCGGACTCGCCGTACCAGAGCATGGACGACCTGGTGAGCGCCTGGCGCGCCGACCCCGCCCACGTGGCGTGGACCGGCGGCGGCTCCTTCGACCAGCTCGTCATGGCGGACATCGCCCGCACGGCCGGCGTGCCGGTCGCGGACACCACCTACATCCCGTCCGACGGCGGCGGCGAGGCCATCCAGGCCCTGCTCAACGGCACCGCCCAGGCCTCCGCCGGCGGCTTCGCGGACATCTACCCGCAGGTCGAGGCCGGCCGACTGCGCGCCCTCGGCGTGGTGGCGGCCGAGCCGCTGGCCGGCGTCGAGGAGATCCCGACCCTGCGCTCCCAGGGCTACGACGTCACGCTCACCAACTGGCGCGCCCTGTTCGTGCCGCCGGGCGTCTCCGCGGAGGAGCGCACCGAGCTCGAGGCCCTCATCGCCGAGGCGGTCGACACCCCCGAGTGGAAGGAGGCGGTGCAGCGCAACTACTGGAACCCCGTGCCCCTCTCCGGCACCGAACTCGAGGAGTTCATCGCCGCCGAGAAGGAGCGCATCGGCACGCTGACGGAGGAGATCAAGTGAGCCACGCATCCACCGTCCCCCCCGCCGCCGACGCCCCCTCCCGCTGGGGACGCGCCGCCGGGCTCTCCGGACTCGTCATGCCGGCCGTGCTGGCCGCGTTCAGCCTCTACCTGCTGCTGGGGTCCCTGACCATGGACACCGACGGCGCCGACTTCCCCGGCCCGGACTTCTTCCCGCTGATCCTCTCGGTCGCGGGCCTCGTGATCGCCGCCGCGCTCGCGGTGGAGGTCGTGCGCGTGCGCCAGGCCCCCGAGGGTCAGGCCGACGCGGACGGCGAGGTCGGCCAGGCGGCCGGCCCGCTGACCCTGTTCCACTCGGACTTCGGCGCGCTGGCCTGGTGCTTCCTCGGCTTCCTCGCGTTCGCCGTCCTGCTGCCCTGGCTGGGGTGGATCCTCGCCGGGGCGCTGCTGTTCTGGTGCATCACGCGCGCGTTCGGTGCCCCGCACCCCGTGTTCGACATCCTCGTCGCCCTGTTCGTCTCCTCGCTGGCCTACCTCGGCTTCGCGGTGGCCCTGGGCCTGACCCTGCCCTCGGGCATCCTGGGAGGTGGCTTCTGACATGGAGACCCTCGGACTCCTCATGGAGGGCTTCGCCGGAGCCCTCACCCCCATGAACCTGCTCTGGGTGGTGCTGGGCTGTCTGCTCGGCACCGCGGTCGGCGTGATGCCCGGACTGGGCTCCTCGATGGCCGTGGCCCTGCTGCTGCCCATGACCTTCGCCCTCGAGCCCACCGCCGCGTTCATCATGTTCTCCGGCGTGTACTTCGGCGGCCTCTTCGGCGACTCCACCATGGCCATCCTCATGAACACCCCCGGCCAGGCCTCGGCCATCGCCTCCACGTTCGAGGGCCACCGCATGGCCCAGAACGGCCGGGCGGCCCAGGCCCTGGCGACGGCGGCGCTCGGCGCCTTCATCGGCGGCATGGTGGCCTCGGTGTGCGTCGTGTTCCTCGCCCCCGTGCTGGCGGAGTTCTCCACGAGATTCGGCCCCGCGGAGTACTTCGCGCTCGCGCTCTTCGCGTTCGTGGCCACCTCCTCGGTGGTCGCCGACTCGGTGCTGCGCGGCCTGGCCTCTCTGGTGCTGGGACTGGGCATCGCCGTCGTCGGGATCGATGCGGTGACCGGCGCCGAGCGCTTCACGATGGGCTCGCCGCAGCTGTTCGACGGCATCCCGCTGGTGACCGTCACGGTGGCGATCCTCGCGCTCGGCGAGGTGTTCCACGTGGCCTCCCGGGTGCGCCGCGAGCACGAGGACCTGCGCATCCGCCGCACCGGCCGGCCGTGGCTCTCGGGCGCCGAGTTCCGCGAGGCCGCCCCGGCGTGGCTGCGCGGCACGGCGATCGGCCTGCCGTTCGGCATCGTGCCGGTGGGCGGCTCCGAGGTGCCGACGTTCCTGGCGTACTCGGCCGAGCGGCGCCTGGACCGGCGCCGGGCGCATCCGCAGTTCGGCCGCGGCGCGATCCGCGGGCTGGCGGCCCCGGAGGCCGCGGGCAACTCGACCACCGGCATGGCGATGGGCGCGCTGCTCACGCTCGGCCTGCCCGTCTCCGCGACGGCGGCCATCATGCTGGCGGCGTTCCGCCAGTACGGGCTGCAGCCCGGCCCCCTGCTGTTCGACCGCAGCCCGGACCTCGTGTGGGCGCTGCTGGCGAGCTTCTTCATCGCGATGATCGTGCTGCTGGCGATCAACCTGCCGTTCGCGCAGCTGTGGGCCAAGCTCCTGCTCATCCCGAAGCACTACCTCTACGCGGGGATCACGCTGTTCTGCGGGCTGGGCATCTACGCCACCACGGGCGCGGTGTTCGACCTGCTGATGCTGCTGGGGATCGGCGTGCTGGGCTTCCTGATGAGGCGGTACGGCTACCCGCTGGCGCCGCTGATGATCGGCATGGTGCTCGGCCCGCTGGCGGAGACCAGCCTGCGCGACGCCCTGCTCAGCTCGGTGGGCGACCCGGCCGTGCTCGTCTCCACCCCCATCACGTGGGTGATCTACGGGATCCTGGCGATCGTGCTGGCGTTCTCGGTGCGGGCCGCCGTCGTGCGCCGGACGCGTCAGGACGTGTGAGCGGAGGCGGGATCCGCGCCCCCCGAGACAACGCGGGTTGAGTTGTCACCGGTGTGCGGCCTCCGCACCCGTGACAACTCAACCCGCGTTTCTGGTGGGCGGCGGCCCGCTCAGTAGTGGTACGTGTCCGACGGCGCCGTGATCGCGTTGTCCTGGTCCGGGTACCGCGTGGAGTGCACCCCGAACGCGGTGGCCAGCCCGAGGATCTTCTCCGCGCGCGCCTTGCGGGGCAGGTCGGAGCCGTTGCGGATCTCGCCGCCGTCGGCCTCGAAGTCCGCGAGGAACTCGTGGGCCCACGCCAGCTCCTCCTGGGACGGGCTGAGCCCCTCGTTCACGGCCGCGCACTGCTCCGGCGCGAGGCACAGCTTGCCGGTCATGCCGAACTCCGCGGTCACCGCCGTCGCCTCGGCGAGCTTCACGCCGGTGGAGCCCACGGTCGGCCCGTCGATCGCGCCCGGCAGCCCCGTGGCCCGCGCCGCGATCGTGAACTGGGACCGCGTGTACGCCAGCGCCATCGGCGACTCGCCCAGGCCGGTGTCGCGGCGGAAGTCGCCGATCCCGAAGGCCAGCCGGAACGTGCCCTTCGCGGCGGCGATCGAGTCGATCCGCTGCAGCCCGCGCGCCGTCTCCACGAGCGCCACGACGGGCACGCCGGGCAGCCGTCGGGCGGTCTCGTTCACGTGGTCCGTGGACTCCACCATCGCCAGCACGACGCCGGCCAGGCCGCCCTCGGCGACCGGCCCGCCCAGGTGCGCGGGCAGGGCCGCGGCGAGCGCCTCGACGTCCTGCTCCCACCACCGCGAGCCGTAGCCGTTGAGCCGCACCCAGCCGGTGTGCCCGGAGGTCAGCCAGGCGACGGCGTCCGCGCGGGCCTGGTCCTTGTCCTTGGGGGCCACGGCGTCCTCGATGTCGAGGATGACGATGTCCGCGGCCGAGTCCTCGGCGGGCTGGAACCGTTCGGGCTGGGCGGCGTTGACCAGCAGCCAGGAGCGGGCGAGCTCCGGATCGATGCGCTGGCCGGGCACGGGCTGGAACGCGGGGGAGGGGGTGATCGCGGCGGGCAGGGTCACGGTCATGAGGGGCTCCTTCACGGGGCTGGGGCGTCGGGCCGAGGTCGCGGGCGGGGTGCCTCGCGCGGCGGACGGCCGGGGGACGGACCAGGTGGGCCCTGAGCGAGCGGCGTTGGTTCGACGCCGAAGGGCGCCGCGGGTGTGCGGCGCGTCCACAGCACAGTACACGCCACCGTGTCCGACGTCACCCGGGTGGGCGTGGATCTCGGCTCAGAAGGGGTGACGGGTGCGGGGGGAGCGCGTAGCGTTCATCGGGGTCCGGACGACGTCGGCCGCGCAATGGGGCGCGGCCCTCCGCGCGTCGGTCGGGCCGCGACACATCCCTGCCCACCGGACCACGAGGACGCTCAATGACGAGGATCCCCGCCGAGGACGAGGCCGTGACGGCCCCGTCCTCCCCGCTCGACAACGCCCTGGCCCAGCTCTCCGCCGCCGTGAAGACGCTCGGCTACGACGAGGGCCTGCACCAGATGCTCGCCGCCCCCCGCCGCGAGATGGCCGTCTCCATCCCCCTGCGCCGCGACGACGGCTCCACCGAGGTGCTCCGCGGCTACCGCGTGCAGCACAACTTCTCCCGCGGCCCGGCCAAGGGCGGCGTGCGCTTCAGCCTGGACGTGGACCTGGACGAGGTCCGCGCACTGGCCATGTGGATGACCTGGAAGTGCGCCCTGCTGGACGTGCCCTACGGCGGCGCCAAGGGCGGGGTGACCATCGACCCGCGCCAGTACTCGAAGGCCGAGCTCGAGCGCGTCACCCGTCGCTACACCTCCGAGATCCAGCCGATCATCGGCCCCGAGGTGGACATCCCCGCCCCGGACGTGGGCACGGACGAGCAGACCATGGCCTGGATGATGGACACCTACTCGGTGAACGTCGGCCACACCACGCTCGGCGTGGTCACCGGCAAGCCCGTCTCGCTCGGCGGCTCGCTGGGCCGCGCCTCCGCCACCTCGGCGGGCGTGGTCTACGTGGCGCTCGCCGCGCTCGAGCACCTCGGCATCGAGCCGTCGCGGGCGACGGCCGCGGTCCAGGGCTTCGGCAAGGTCGGCGCCGGCACGGTCGAGCTGCTCGAGGCGGCCGGAGTGAAGGTCGTGGCCGTGTCGGACCAGTACGGCGCCGTGCGCGACGACGAGGGCCTGCACTACGACGCCCTGCAGAGGCAGCTCTGGGACACCGGCTCCGTGAAGGACACCCCCGGCACCGCGCCCATGGACGCGGACGAGCTGCTCGAGATGGACGTGGACCTCGTGGTCCCGGCCGCCGTGCAGTCCGTGCTGACCGAGGAGAACGCCCCGCGCGTGCGCGCCCGGCTGGTCGTGGAGGGCGCCAACGGCCCCACCACGGGCGAGGCCGACCGCATCCTCGAGGAGAAGGGCGTCCTGGTCGTCCCGGACATCCTGGCCAACGCCGGCGGCGTGATCGTCTCCTACTTCGAGTGGGTCCAGGCGAACCAGGCCTACTGGTGGAGCCGCGAGGAGGTGGACGAGCGCCTGAAGCGGCGCATGGTCGCCGCATGGAAGGCGGTGCTGGCCACCTCCGAGAGCCGCCGCGTGAGCCTGCGCGAGGCCGCCACCCTGACCGCTGTCCAGCGCGTGGCCGAGGCCCACCGCACCCGCGGCCTCTACCCGTGACGGGGGGCGGCCCCGCCGCCTGACCCCGTCCGGCCGCCCGAGCGCGGCCCCGCTGCCCGACCGCGGGCCGACGGCCCGGAACCCCGGAGGTTCCGGGCCGTCGTCGTGGGCGGACGCGGCCTGATGTGCCCCCGGACCGTGACCTCCGTCTCTATTTCGAATTTTGACGATCAAGCGTGGACGGCCTGCCCGGATGATGTTTGAATTTGAAACAAGTTCGGAGGCCCAGGAGCCATCGCCGCCGCGGCGGCCCACCCCGGACACACCAGACAGACCCGCTTCAGAAGGAGCACCCCATGAACGCCATCACCACCGGAACCTGGAATCTCGACGCCGCCCACTCGGACGTCGACTTCGTCGTCCGCCACGCGGGCATCTCCAAGGTGCGCGGCACCTTCCACGCCGTGGAGGGCCAGCTCGTCATCGCCGAGCAGTTCGCCCAGTCCTCCGTGGACGTGACCGTCGACGTCGCCTCCATCAGCACCAAGAACGAGGGCCGCGACGGCCACCTGCGCTCCGCCGATTTCTTCGACGTGGAGCAGTTCCCCACCATGACCTTCCGCTCCACCGAGGTCCGCGGCGAGCCCGAGGAGTTCACCCTGGTCGGGGAGCTGACGCTGCACGGCGTCACCCGGACCGTGGAGCTTGAGGCCGAGTTCGGCGGCCAGGACAAGGATCCCTTCGGCGCGACCCGCGTGGGCTTCGAGGCCACCGGCGAGATCTCCCGCAAGGACTTCGGTCTGACCTGGAACGCCGCCACCGAGGCCGGCGGCGTCCTGGTCTCGGACAAGGTGAAGCTCGAGATCGGCGCCGCCTTCGTGCTGTCCGAGGCCGACGCCCAGGCCTGAGCCTGAGTCGACCTCGCGCGTCGAGACCGGGTCCCTCGATGAGGGGCCCGGTCTCCTCATAGGGTGGGGCCCATGATGGCTTCGAAGACCCCGCACCAGAACGTCACGTTCGACCTGCCCACCAAGGACGCCGGCCAGGACGGCGACCGGACGGGCCACGGCTACCTCGCGCTGCCCGCCTCCGGGAAGGGCCCCGGCGTGATCGTGATCCAGGAGTGGTGGGGCCTGGTGGACCACATCAAGGATGTGTGCGACCGCCTCGCCGACCTCGGCTTCGTCGCGCTCGCCCCCGACCTCTACGGAGGCTGGATCGCCCACGACGGCGACGAGGCCGGCGAGATGATGCAGAACCTGCCCGCCGAGGAGGGGGCCCGCCAGCTGGCCGGCGCCGTCGACTGGCTGCTCGCCCGGGACGAGGTGACCTCGCAGACCGTGGGCGCGATCGGCTTCTGCATGGGCGGCGGCTTCGTGCTCGCCCTCGCGGCCCAGCAGGGCGACAAGGTCTCCGCCGCCGTGCCCTTCTACGGCGTGGGCCAGGGCGTGCCCGGCGACTTCTCCGGCGTCACCGCCGCCGTCCAGGGCCACTACGCCGAGCAGGACGACTCCTTCCCCGTCGAGGACGCGCGGGAGCAGGAGCAGCAGATCCGTGAGGAGTCCGGGGCCGACGTCGAGTACTTCTACTACGACGCCCCGCACGCCTTCCACAACGACGAGAACCCCCAGGGCAACTACCGGCCCGAGGCCGCGGCCCTCGCCTGGGACCGCGCCGTCTCCTTCCTGAAGGAGAAGGTCCGCTGAGCGGCTCCCGTGGCGGCCGGGGCGGGAAGTCCCGCGCGAGCAGGGGCGGCCCCGCCCGGTCCACCCGCTCCGGCGGCGGGCGCGGCGTGGCCAAGGGCGTGAAGCCTGCGGGCCGCGCCGGGGGCGAGGGCCGGCGTCGTCCCGCGCCCGCGCCACCGGCCGACCTGCCCGTCCCGCCCGAGACCCTCTTCCTGGCCACCATCCCCGGGGCCACGCCGTCCACGTGGGTGGAGCGGTTCACCACGCGCCAGCGCACGGTGCAGCTCGTCAACCACGACGACGCGGCCCAGCTGGCCCACCTCGCCCACGACGCCGCCGGTCAGCCCCGCCACTTCCTGCCGCAGCTGGGCTACGTGCGGCGCCGACGCGACGTGCCCGTCGAGGAGTTCCTGCGCGCCGGCGGCGTCGACCCGCGGCACGTGCACCTCGTGGGCGTCTACTCCGAGCTGCCGGTGGTGTGCGTGGGCAGGGACCACCTGCTCGCCGCGTGGGACGTGGACGCGGACGGCCCGGTGCCGCCCGCCGAGCTCGACCCGGACGAGGAGCTGGATCCCGCCCGCTTCGCCCCGGCCCCCAGCCCGGAGCCGATGGACGCCGCCGAGCTGCCCGGCGCGGGCGAGCGGATGGCCCTGGAGATCGCCGCGTCCGGCGCCGGCCACGTCGTGCTGCCGATGTCCGTGGCCCGCATGTTCGGCCGCAAGGACGTGATCGTGCTGCCGCTGGCCTCCACCCTCGACGACACCGTGGGCCTGTCCCGCGCCGACCGCGAGGCCGCCGCCACGCGGTCCGCGCTCGCGGACGAGCAGGCGCGGGCCGAGGCGGAGGCGGGCGCCGCCGTCGTCGACGGGGCGGATCCCGCGGGCCACGGCGACGACGACGCCCGCCACCCCGGCTGGGACGTCGCCCTGGCCTGGCTCAAGGCGGCCGACTCGGAGCTCGTGCAGGCGTTCGTGGGGGTGGCGCGCGGGCGGCGGGGCGCCAGCTCGCGCTGAGGGCGGGCGCGCCTATGCTCGGAATGACCCGCATCACACTCAAGGAGGGCGCATGTCCGAGCATCAGCAGCACGTCGGCCGCCGGGACCCCCGGATCAGCGACGAGGCCATCGAGCGGGGCCGCCGCGCCCACGAGCTCGACCGCGCGCACGTGTTCCACTCGTGGAGCGCGCAGCGCGACCTGAATCCCATGACCATCCTCGATGCCGAGGGGTCGTGGGTGTGGGACGGCGAGGGTCGGCCCATGGTCGACTTCAGCGGGCAGCTCGTCTTCACGAACGTCGGCCACCGCCATCCGAAGATCGTGGCCGCGATCCGCGAGCAGGCCGAGACGCTGGCCACCGTGGCCCCGCAGCACGTCAACGACGCCCGGTCCGAGGCGGCCCGGCTGATCACGGAGCGGCTGCCGGAGTCCATCAACCACGTGTTCTTCACGAACGCGGGCGCAGAGGCCAACGAGCACGCGGTGCGGATGGCACGCCTGCACACGGGCCGGCACAAGGTGCTCTCCGCGTACCTCTCGTACCACGGCGCCACGCGCCTGACGGCGAACCTGACCGGCTCCCTGCGGCGCGTGGGCTCGGACTCGGCGTCCGACGGCGTCGTGCACTTCCAGCCCGCGTACACGTACCGCTCCGCGTTCGGCTCGGAGAGCGACGAGCAGGAGGCCGAGCGCGCGCTGGCCCACCTGCGCGACGTGATCGAACTCGAGGGCCCCTCCACCGTGGCCGCCGTGATCCTCGAGGCCGTCCCCGGCACCGCGGGCATCTTCCTGCCGCCGCCCGGCTACATGGCCGGCGTCAAGGAGCTGTGCCGCGAGCACGGGATCCTGCTGATCATCGACGAGGTCATGGTCGGCTTCGGCCGCGTGGGCGAGTGGTTCGGCCACCAGCTCACGGGCGTCACCCCGGACATCGTCACGTTCGCCAAGGGGGTCAACTCCGGGTACGTGCCGCTGGGCGGCGTCGCCATGAGCGACGACGTCTACGAGAGCTTCGCGACCACGCCCTACCCCGGCGGCCTGACCTACTCGGGCCACCCCCTCGCGTGCGCGGCCGCCGTCGCCGCGATCACCGCGATGGAGGAGGAGGGCATGGTCGCCCACGCGAAGCGCATCGGCGAGGAGGTCATCGGGCCGCGCCTGGCCGAGATCGCCGCGGCCCACCCGAGCGTGGGCGACGTGCGCGGCGCCGGCGCGTTCTGGGCCGTCGAGCTGGTGAAGGACCGGCAGACCCGGGAGCGGCTGGCCCCGCTCGGTCAGGTCGCGCCCGTGATGGGGCGGATGATGGCCGAGGCCAAGGACCGCGGGCTGTTGCTGTTCATGGCCGAGAACCGGTTCCACCTGTGCCCGCCGCTGAACATCTCGGACGAGGACCTGCGCTTCGGCCTCGACGTGCTCGACCAGGTCCTCGCCCTCGCCGACGAGGAGGTCGCGGCCGGCTGACGGGACCCGCCCCCCAGCCCCGCCCGGCCCCGCGCAGCCGACCCCCCGCGTTTTCGAACGTGAAAGGGGGGTTCTGAGCGCTTTCGGTCGTGGGATCGGCCCTACCTCACGACCGAAAGTGCGCGTGGCGCGGGATCGGGGTCAGCCGAGCCGGCCGGCCTCCGAGGCCTCGAACTGCTCCTCGTCCTCGGGCACCGGCTCGGTGCCGCGGGCGCGGGCGATCGTCGTCATGAGGTGGTACACCACCAGGGCGGCGACCGTGCCGAGCGTGATGCCGCCGAACACGAGTCCGCCGACCACGAGCTGGGGGTCGGCGATCGCGATGATCAGGCCCGCACCCGCCGTCATGAGGTTCACGGTGTTGGAGAAGTCCACGCGGTTCTGCACCCAGATGCGCACGCCCATCATGCCGATCATCCCGTAGAGGATGATGCCCGCGCCGCCGGCCACCCCGGCCGGGATGGTGGCGACGGCGGCCCCGAACTTCGGCAGGAACGCGAGGGCGATCGCGGTCAGGCCGGCCACCCAGTACGCCGCCGTCGAGTAGACGCGCGAGCTGGCCATCACGCCGATGTTCTCCGCATACGTGGTGGTGCCGACGCCGCCGCCCGCGCCGGAGAGCATGGTCGACAGGCCGTCCGCGATCAGGGCACGGCCGGTGAGCGGGTCCAGGTCGCGCTTGGTCATCAGCCCGACGGTCCTGACATGGCCGATGTTCTCCGCGACCAGCACGAGCACGACGGGCAGGAACAGGGGCAGCAGGTCCCAGCGCAGCTCCGGGCCGTGGAAGGGCGGCAGCCCGATCCAGGCGGCCTCCCCGACGGCGGCGAAGTCCACCTGGCCCTGCGCGAGGGCCAGCACGTAGCCCACCACGATGCCCACGAGGATGGACAGGCGGCCCAGGAGCCCCCGGAACGTCACGGCCGTGAGCACCACCGCCAGGGCCGTGCCGAACGTGGTGACCGGCACCTCCTGCATGGCCGTCGTCGTGGCGCCGGCGAGGTTGAGGCCGATCAGGGCCACGATCGTGCCCATCACCGCCGGCGGCATGAGCGCGTGGATCCAGCCGGTGCCGGCGCGGTGCACGATCACGCCGATCACCGTGAGCAGCAGGCCCGTCACGAGGATGCCGCCGAGCGCGGCCCCCGTGCCGCCGATCGTGGCGGCGGCCGTCAGCGGTGCGATGAACGCGAACGAGCTGCCCAGGTACGAGGGCAGGCGGTTGCCCGTGATGACCAGGAAGAGCAGGGTGCCGAGGCCGGAGAAGAGCAGCGCCGTCGTCGCGGGCATGCCGGTCAGGGCGGGCACGAGCACGGTGGCACCGAACATGGCCATCACGTGCTGCACGCCGATGCCCACGGTCCGCGGCCAGCTCAGCCGCTCGTCCGGGGCGACGACGGTGCCCGGGGTGATGGTGCGGCCGTCGCCGTGGAGGCGCCAGCCGGGGCCGCGCGAGGGCCGGGTGGGGGTGGGGGACATGGCCGCCTGCCGAGGGGTCGGGGATGGGGGTGTCGGGCGTTTCTCGGGGGCCTGGAAGCCTGAGCACAGCCCCGGTTCCGCGCCGGTGATTAGGGTACCGTGGGGCGCGTGGCTCAGTACTGTGGTGTGATCGGAGAGGCGCTCGTCGACGTCGTGGTCTCGGACACCGCGACCCCCCGCGTGCACGTCGGGGGCAGCCCCCTGAACGTGGCCGTGGGCCTGAGTCGGCTGGAGCGGCCCGTCCTGTTCGCCGGCCGCCTCGGCCGCGATGCGCACGGGGACATGATCGCCTCGCATCTGCGGGAGAACGGCGTGCGCTGCCTGCTCGAGCCGGATGCCGCCGCCACCTCCGTGGCCACCGCCCGCCTGGACCCCACGGGCGCCGCCAGCTATGAGTTCGAGCTGGACTGGACGCTGCCGCCCGCCGCCGCGCTCGCCCGGGACTTCGACGACGCCGCCGGCGGCCCGCTGCACCACATGCATGCCGGCTCCATCGCCACCATGCTCGCCCCCGGCGACGCCGAGGTGATGGCCCTGCTCGAGCGGATCTCCGCGGTCACGACCATCAGCTACGACCCCAACGTGCGGCCCACGATCGTGCCGGACCGGGCGTTCGCCCGCGCCCGCGCGGAGGAGTCCGTGCGGCTGGCGGACGTGGTTCACGCCTCGGACGAGGACATCGCGTGGCTGTACCCGGACCGCCCGCTGCGCGAGTCGCTGCAGGCGTGGCAGCAGATGGGCCCGGCGTTCGTGGTGATGACCCGCGGCGCCGAGGACATCGTGGCCGTCACCGCGCACGGCGTGGTGGAGCGCCCGATCGTGCCCGTGGACGTCGCGGACACCGTGGGCGCCGGTGACTCGTTCACCGCCGCCCTGCTCGCCGCCCTCGACGACCGCTCCCTGCTCGGCGCCGCGAACCGCGGCCGCCTGCACGCGATGGACCCGGCCGACGTCGAGTCGGTGCTGATCTACGCCTCCCGCGCGTCGGCGATCACGGCTTCCCGCCCGGGGGCGGACCCGCCCACGCGGGCCGAGCTGGCGGACTGATCCCACGCCCGCCCGTCCCCGCACGAATCTGTTGCGCATCCGACCCTTCCGGCGGGCGGGGACGCCCCCAGAAGGGTCAGAGACGCAGAAGATCCCGGTCGCCTCAGAGCAGGCCCAGCCCTCGCACGGCGTCGCGCTCGGCCTCCAGCTCGGCGACGGTCGCAGCCAGCCGCCCGCCCTCACCCGGCAGCACGGACTCGTCCGGCTCCAGCCCCGGCACGATCCGCCACGCGGTGCCGCCGTCGGACGTCACGGGGAACGAGCTGATCAGCCCCTCCGGCACCCCGTAGGAGCCGTCCGAGACCACCGCGGCCGACGTCCGGCGCGGCGCCCCGTCCGCGTCCGCACCGGTGCCGAGGGTCCAGTCGCGCATGTGGTCGATCGCCGCGGATGCCGCCGACGCCGCCGAACTCGCCCCGCGCACCTCGATGATCTCCGCGCCCCGCTTCGCCACGCGCGGCACGAACTCCTCGCCCGCCCACGCCGGATCCACCACCTCGAGCGCCGGCCGCCACGTCCCGTCCACCCGCACGCGGGCGTGGGTGAGGTCCGGGAACTGGGTCGCGGAGTGGTTGCCCCAGATCGTCACACCGGCCACGTCCGTCACCGCGACGCCGGCCCGCGCCGCCAGCTGCGCCACGGCCCGGTTGTGGTCCAGCCGGGTCAGCGCCGTGAAGCGCTCGGCCGGCACGTCCGGGGCGTGGGCGGCGGCGATCAGCGCGTTGGTGTTGGCCGGGTTCCCGACGACGACGACCCGCACGTCCTCCGCCGCGTGGTCGTTGATCGCCCGGCCCTGAGGGCCGAAGATCCCCCCGTTCGCCTCGAGCAGGTCGCCCCGCTCCATGCCCTTCGTGCGCGGCCGCGCGCCGACGAGCAGCGCGTGCTGGACCCCGTCGAAGGCGCGGGCCGGGTCGTCCGTGACCTCCACGTCGGCCAGCAGCGGGAAGGCCGCGTCGGCGAGCTCCATGGCGGTGCCCTCCGCGGCGCCCAGGGCGGCCGGGATCTCGAGCAGGCGCAGCCGGACCGGGGTGTCCGGGCCGAGCATCCCGCCGGCGGCGATGCGGAAGAGCAGCGCGTAGCCGATGTTGCCGGCGGCGCCGGTGACGGTGACCGTGCGGGGCGTCGTCGACGCGGGGTCCGGGGCGGTGTCCTGTGCGGTGGTCTGCTGTGCGGTGTCCACGCCCCCATCGTGCCCCCGCTCGCCCGCGGAGGACACCCCGGCCCGCCGCACGGCCCCGGCCTAGACTGAGCGCATGCCCGCCCTGCCCCTGCCCTCGCGCCGTCCGCGGATGATCGCGACGGACCTGGACGGCACCATCATCGGGTACCGGCACACGCGGTCGGGGCGCCTGAGCCCGCGCACCATCACGGCGCTGCGGGACGCCCACGACGCCGGCGTCGAGGTGGTGTTCGTGACCGGCCGTCCCCTCCGCTGGCTCGGCCCGCTGAGCGCGCAGCTCGGCCCCGTCGGACCGGTGATCTGCTCCAACGGCGCCGTCCTCGTGGACACCGCCACGGACGACGTCCTGATCGCCCACCCCATGCCCGTCGAGGCCGTGTGGACAGCCACGGACCGGCTGCGCGCCCTGGACCGCACCGTGTCCTTCGGCGCCGAGACCCTCGAGGGCTTCTTCTGGGAGCACGCGTTCTCCGAGCGCGCCGAGTTCCGGGCCGAGGTCCACGCGGCGGCCACGCTCGAGGCCGCGCTGCCGGGTCGGCTGGGCGTGGTGAAGCTGCTGGCCCGCTCGGACACCCTGGCCCCGGACGCCTTCCTCGCCGCGGCCCGCGCCGAGCTGGACGAGCTCGTGAGTGCCACGCACTCCGCGCCCGGCATCGCGCTCGTGGAGATGTCCGCCCCGGGCGTGCACAAGGCCGCGACCCTCGCCGAGTTCGCCGCGAGCCGGGGGGTCGCGCCGGTCGACGTCGTCGCGTTCGGGGACATGCCCAACGACCTGGAGATGCTCCAGTGGGCTGGTCTCGGCCTGGCCGTGGCCTCGGGCCATCCGTCGCTGCTGGCCGCGGCGGACGGCGTGGTCGGGGCGTGCGACGACGACGGGGTGGCCGCCACCGTCGAACGCCTGCTGGAGCTGCCCACGGACTGAGCCGCGGGCCACCCCCGGCGGGTCAGAGGAACTCGTACGGGTCGAACGCCTCGACGTCGATCACGCGCAGGCGCGGCAGGGACGAGTCGAACGCGCCCACCGCGTGCTCCAGGTCGAAGAACTCGACCCCGGGGATGCGGCGCAGCTCGTGGGAGAGGAACTCCTCGAAGCCCATGATCCCGGTGCGTCGGCCCGGCGTGGCCGCGAGGTCGGTGAGCTGGGGGGCGAAGTCGGCGTCGTGGCTGACGAGGACGACGTCGTCCTCCCGGCCCAGCAGCGCCTCCGCGGTGCGCTGGATGCCGATGTCCACGACCTTGCCCTCGCCCCGCAGCATGATCGGCTGGAAGCCGAGGGCGGTGAGCGCCTGGACGAACGGGATGGGGATCTCACCGTCGATGGCGAGGAAGAACAGGCCCTTGACCGGCTGGTCCCAGCGGTCCTCGAGGTAGCCGAGCAGGCGCTTCCAGCGTGGCCGCTCGTCGGGCTGGGGGCGCCGCTGCAGGATGGACGTGCCGAGGGTGGCGTCGATGTTCTCGCCGTCGATCAGCAGGTAGGTGGTTCGCTCGCTCACGCTCTCGAGGCTACCCGCTGGGGTGGACGTCGGTCAGCGCGCGCGGTCGAACGGGGCCGTCAGCAGGCGGACGACGCCCTCCAGCGGCCCCGCGCGGAACGGGCCGATACGCACGACGGCCCGCCACAGCAGCGGCAGCAGCAGCGCGCCGGCCACCAGCACGGCCAGGTTGAACCACGTGTCGTCCGTGCCCGTGGCGCTGCGCCACGGCCCGGGTCCGAGCCCCCGCACCCAGCCGAGGTACCACAGGTGCGCCACGTACACGGACAGCGTCATCGCGCCGGGCACGGCCAGCAGCCCGGCCCACCGCGGCGCCAGGGCCGCGCACCCGCCGAGCACGATCAGCACGAGGCCCGTGTCCAGCAGGGCCTCCGCCGGGGTCGCCGTGTAGGGCACGGGGGCGGCGCCGGTCCGTGTCCGGGACAGGGCGAGCACGACGCCGGCCAGCGCGATCCCCCCGGCCGCCCAGGCGAGTCCCGTGAGCCGTGCGCTCCGGGCCGGGGCCGCCGTCGTCGTGCCGTGGACGGTGGCGACCAGCACCGCCCCCAGCAGCGCCCACGCGAGGAACAGGGGGAGGCGGTACGGGCCGTCCGTGAGGAACGCGGAGACCCACGGGGTCAGCGTCGCGCGGCTCAGCCCGAGCGCCTGCGCGGCGGGGACGAGCCGGTCGACGACGTCGGCCGTCGGTGTGGCGGCGAGCAGGAGGCCGCCTCCGCCGGCCAGGACGGCGAGCACGAGGTGCGCGGCGAGGGGGAGGGCGGCCAGCAGTGCCATGAGCACCGTGAGCACAGCCAGGTGCGCCAGCACGTTCACGACGGCCGCCCCGAAGAGCCCGGTCAGCCACGCCGCCCCGCACAGGGCGGCCGCCCGCACAAGCGCGCGGGGCACGGCCCGGCCACGGCCCAGCCACTCCGCCTCGAGGCGCGCGCCCACGCCCACGAGCGCCGCGAACAGGGGCGCGGTGAGGTGCTCGGAGAGGTGGAGCACCCCACCCGGGCCGCCGGCGGGCGCCGTGTGGGCGACCATCATCGCGACCAGGGCCAGGCCGCGCGCGACGTCCACCCAGACCAGGCGGCCCCGGGCGGTGTGGGTGGCGGCGGGAGCGTGGGAGGAGGGGGCGGGCACGGCGACCTCCGAGGTGGGGGACTCAGTCCAGGACGCGGGTGAGGTCGGCGTCCTCGTAGCGGACCGGCTTCGAGCCGGTGACGAGCTTGTGGCCGAGCCACAGCGCGAGGAACAGGGGCAGGCCGATGTACGCGCTGGCCACGGCCACGAGGTCCACGTCGCCCATGAACGCCTGGTAGTTCTGGCCGAGGATCACGACGGCGCACATGACCAGCGCGACGATCGGGCCCAGGGGGAACAGGAAGGCGCGGTAGGGCAGGTCCTTCGGGTCGTGGCCCTGCGCGACGTAGGCCCGCCGGAACCGGTAGTGGCTCCAGGCGATGCCCATCCACACGATGAACCCGGCCAGGCCCGAGGCGGAGACGAGCCACACGTAGGCGGCGCCGTCCCCGATGAACGTGGTCAGGAAGCACGCCGCGCCCACCGCGGTGGTGGCGTAGAGGGCGTTCATGGGCACGCCGCGCCGGTTCACCTTCGCCAGGAAGCGCGGGGCCTTGCCGGAGTCGGCCAGGGCCCAGAGCATGCGGGTGGAGGCGTACAGGCCCGAGTTGCCCGCGGAGAGGATGGCCGTGAGGATCACGGCGTTCATCACGGAGGCGGCGGCGAGCACGCCCGCGTTCTCGAAGACGAGCGTGAACGGGGAGATCGAGATGTCCTCGACGTCGCTGCCCAGCAGGTGGGGGCTGGTGTAGGGGATGAGGAAGCCGACGACGGTGATCGCGCCGACGTAGAAGAGCAGGATGCGCACGAACACGGTGCGGATCGCCTTGGGCACGTTCTTCTCCGGGTCCTCGGCCTCGCCCGCGGCCACGCCGACCAGCTCGGTGCCCTGGAAGGAGAAGCCGGCCACCATGAAGATCGCCAGGATGCCGGCGCCGCCGCCCACGAAGGGGGCCTCGCCGTCCGTCCAGTTGTGGAAGCCGGGGGAGGAGCCGCCGAGGATGCCGACGATCATCAGGACGCCGAGCACCAGGAAGATCACCACCGTGGCGACCTTGATGAGCGAGAACCAGAACTCGCTCTCGCCGTAGGCGCGCGTGGAGAGGGCGTTGAGGCCGAAGAGCAGCGCGAGGAAGATCGCGGACCAGATCCACGAGGGCACGTCCGGGAGCCAGTACCGCATGATCAGGGCCGCCGCGACGAGCTCGGCGGCCACCGTGATCGCCCAGTTGTACCAGTAGTTCCAGCCGATGGCGAAGCCGAACGAGGGGCTCACGAAGCGGGTCGAGTACTCCTCGAACGCGCCGGAGACCGGCAGGTACGTGGACATCTCGCCGAGCGACTGCATCAGCAGGAACACCATGAAGCCGATGGCCACATAGGCCACGAGGGCGCCACCGGGGCCGGCGGTCGCGATGGTGTTGCCCGAGGCCACGAACAGGCCCGTGCCGATGGCGCCGCCCATCGCGATCATCGTCAGGTGCCGGGACTTGAGGGTGCGTTGCAGGGAGCCGCCCTCATGGGTGGCGTGGGCGGCGGAGGCGCGCGGCGTCGACGGGGACGTCCGGGGTGCGCTGGTGTCCACGGTGGCCTTTCGGTGGAGGAGCGGTCGGACGCGCGTCGAAGGCCGCGGCGTCCCACCCTGCTGCACGGTGGTAGAAGGGTATCCCGGCCGGGCGCGTCCGTCAGACGGCGGGGACGAGTTCGGCGCGCAGCGCCGCCGTGAACGCGTCCACGTCCTCCTCGGTCGTGTCGAAGCCGCACACCCAGCGCACCTCGCGGCGCGCCGCGTCCCAGTCGTAGAACCGGAAGCGGGCGCGCAGCCGGTCGGCCACGCCCTCGGGCAGGACGGCGAACACGGCGTTGGCGTCCGTGGCCTGCGTGAACTCGACGCCGGCCAGCGAGCCGTCGGCGACCCCCGCCTCGATGCCGGCGCGCAGCCGGGCGGCCATGGCGTTGGCGTGGCGGGCGGAGCGCAGGTACAGGTCGCCGTCGAACAGGGCGAGCAGCTGCGCCGAGATGAAGCGCATCTTCGAGGCCAGCTGCATCTGGTTCTTGCGCAGGTACACGAGGCCGTCCGCGGCGTCCGGGTCGAGCACGACGACGGCCTCGGCCAGCAGCGCCCCGTTCTTGGTGCCGCCGAGGGAGAGCACGTCCACGCCGACGTCGGTGGTGAAGGCGCGCAGCGGCAGGCCCAGGGAGGCCGCGGCATTGGCGATGCGGGCGCCGTCCATGTAGACGCGCATCCCGTGCTCGTGGGCGTAGTCCGTGATGGCCTTGACCTCGTCCGGGGTGTAGACCGTGCCGAGCTCGGTGGACTGGGTGAGGTAGACGACCAGGGGCTGGGCGCGGTGCTCGTCACCCCAGCCCCAGGCCTCGGCGGCGATCAGCTCGGGGGTGAGCTTGCCGTCGTCGGTGGCCACGGGCAGCAGCTTGATGCCGGCGGACTTCTCGGGCGCGCCGCCCTCGTCCACGTGGATGTGCGCGGTGTCCGCGCAGATCACCGCGCCCCAGCGGGGCAGCATGGCCTGGAGCCCGACGACGTTCGCCCCGGTGCCGTTGAACATCGGCCACACGGTGGCGTCCTCGCCGAAGTGCTGGGCCACGACCTCCTGGAGGCGGGCCGTGTACACGTCCTCGCCGTAGGCGACCTGGTGGCCCCCGTTGGCCTCGGCGATCGCCGCGAGCACCTCCGGGTGGACGCCGGAGTAGTTGTCCGAGGCGAAGCCCCGCTCCTGCGGATCGTGGATCCTCTGCATGTCAGTCCGTTCCCTTCTCCTGGAGCGTGAGGACGGCGTCGTTCAGCGCGCCCGCCTCAGCCTCCCACAGTCGCGTGTACTCCTCGGCCAGCCGTGCCTCGAGCCCGGCGAGGGAGGTCACGCGGAACACGACGGCCGCCGAGCGCAGCGGGGTCCCCGCGTCCCGGGCGGCCTTGGCCCAGCCCTGCGCCACCGCGCGGGTCCATGCCTCGCTCGCCGCCTTCACCGCGGCGTAGTTCGCACCGCCGGCGAGCGGCCGGGTCACCGCCGTGGACGAGACGATCGCGAGGCGACCGGCGGACGAGGCCCGCAGGTCGTCGTCGAGGGCCCGGCTCACGTGCCGCAGCGCCGTGAACGAGGCCTCGAGGGCGCGGTAGTCCTCCTCGGTCTGGCCGGCGAGGCCCCCGCCGCCGCGCCAGCCGCCCACCAGGTGGAGCAGGCCGTCGATCCGGGTGCCGCGGGCGTGCAGGTCCTCGACGAGGCCGCGGACGGCGGTCTCGTCCGTGAGGTCCAGGGCCGCGGTCTCGGCGCCGAGTTCGGCGAGGGGGGCGAGCTTCGCGGCGTCGCGCCCGGTCGCGACGACGTGCGCGCCGGCGTCGAGGAGGGTGCGGGCGGCGGCCCGGCCCGAGGCGCTCGTGGCGCCCGCGATCAGGACGGCGCGGTCGGTCAGGGCGGCCACGGGTCAGGCGTCCGTGCCGCGGATCCCGGCGGTGGACTCGATGACGCCGCGCATCTTCTTCTCGAGGGCCTCGAAGAACATGGACAGCGGGAACTCGTCGTCGAGCACGAGGTCGGTGTAGCCCTTGGGTGGGCCGGCGAGCACCTCGCGCGGCAGGCCCTGCGCCCACACGGAGGCCGGGTGCGGGGTGACCACGGAGGCGACGAGCTCGTAGGCCTGGAGCCAGTGCACGGTCTTGGGGCGGTCGATGGACTCCCAGTAGAGCGTGTCGATGGCGTCGCCCAGCTCGACGACGGCGTCGGCGAGCCGGTCCCAGTCCACGCTGAGCTCGACGTCGCGCCACTGGATCACGTCCTTGCGGTGCAGCCAGGCGAAGAGCAGCTGGCCGCCGAGGCCGTCGTAGTTGCGGACGCGGGAGCCGGTGAGGGCGAAGCGGAAGACCCGGTCGAAGAGGACGGCGTGCTGCACGAGCCCGGCGTGGCGGCGGGTCTGCTCCTCGAGCGCGGTGAGCTGCTCGCCGGCGGCGGCGCGCGCCGTGAGGCGGCGCTCGATCGCCACGCACTCGCGGAAGGCGGTCATGTCGCAGCGCATCTCCTCGAGCGTGTAGAGGAAGAAGGGCATGCGCTGCTTGATCATGAACGGGTCGAAGGGCAGGTCGCCGCGCATGTGCGTGCGGTCGTGGATGAGGTCCCACATCACGAAGGTGCCCTCGGCGAGCTCCTGGCTGGAGAGCAGTTCGGCGAGCTCGGCCGGGAGCTCGAGCTGGGTGACCTCGGCGGCGGCGGTGACGACCCGACGGAAGCGGGCGGCCTCGCGGTCCTGGAAGATGGCGCCCCACGTGAAGGTGGGGATCTCGCGCATGGCCACGGTCTCGGGGAAGAGCACCGCCGAGTTCGTGTCGTAGCCGGGGGTGAAGTCGATCAGGCGCAGGGAGACGAAGAGGCGGTTGCCATAGTCGCCGGCCTCGAGCTCGGCGATGAACTCGGGCCAGATGGTCTCGACGATCAGGGCCTCCACGTGCCGGTCGGGGGAGCCGTTCTGCGTGTACATCGGGAAGACCATGAGGTGCCGGACGCCGTCGACGCGGTGCTCCTGCGGCTGGAAGGCGACGAGGGAGTCCAGGAAGTCGGGTTCGGCGAAGCCGCCGTCAGCCCAGCGCGCGAAGTCGCGGGGCAGGGCGGCGAGGTAGGCGGCGTCGTGCGGGAAGAGCGGGGCGAGCTCCTCGACGGCGGCGACGATGGTCTCCACGTGCTCGCGCGCGGCGGCGTGGTCCGCCGGGTCCGGGATGGAGCCGTCCTTGACCTGCAGAGGCTGCAGGGCGGTGGCGGCGGCCTTGAGGCGGAGCCAGGCCGGGTGGGTCTCGACGGTGCGCGCGTCGGCCGGGGCCTCCGAGGCAACGCCGTCGGTCCGGGCGGGCTGCAGAGTGGTGGACATGGAACCTTCCTGAGGTCGAATCGCCGGAAAATATCCGGTGATGCGGATCACTTGCCGGAAGGGTTCCATGAGGGCATGGGGCTGTCAACCCGGCGGCCGGGGCCGGCTGATAGCGTGCGGCGCATGGACGACCCTGTCGACGGGCGGCTTGCGGCCGCCGTCTCCCATGACCCGCGCGCCACGCTCGCCCAGCTCTCCGAGCGGGTCGGCCTCTCGACCTCCGCCGTGCAGGCGCGCCTGCGCCGGCTCGAGAGCACGGGCGTCATCACGGGCTACCGTGCGCTGCTCGACCCCGAGGCCGTGGGCAGGCCGCTCTCCGCGTTCATCGAGATCAGCCCGCTGGACCCGCGCCAGCCCGACGACGCCCCCGAGCTCCTCGAGTCCATCGCGGCGATCGAGGCGTGCCACTCCGTGGCCGGCGACGCCGCGTACATGCTCTTCGTGCGCGTGGGCTCACCGCGCGAGCTCGAGGCCCTCGTGACGGAGATCCGACAGACGGCGTCGGTGTCCACCCGGACCATCGTGGTGCTGCAGACCTTCTACGAGCACCGTCCCATGCTGGAGCTCCCGGTCGAGGACTGAGGGCGGGCGCTTCGGCCCCTCCGGTCACGCGAGAGGTCGGAATGAGGGCGGATCTGACGCTCATTCCGACCTCTCGCGTTCCCGGCTGCGGCAGTGAGTACCCCACCGCCCGTCCCGCTACGGTGATCCCGTGCGTCCGACCTCGCCCCGTCCCGCCCCCGCCTACCTCACCGACTCCGTCCCCGCCCGTCGCGGCCACCCGCTGGGGTTCGCCCACCGGGGCGCCGCCGTCGACCGGGAGAACTCCCTGGCCGCGTTCGTGGACGCCCACGCCGCCGGATTCACCTACCTCGAGCTGGACGTGCGCACCACGGCGGACGGCGAGCTCGTCGTGTTCCACGACGAGACCCTGGACCGCGTCAGCACGGGCCGCGGCCGGCTGCGCGACCACACGTGGGAGCGGCTGGCGGACGTCACGGTCGGCGGGGAGCCGCTGCTGCGCTTCACCGAACTGCTCACGGCGCTCCCCGAGGCGCGCCTCAACGTGGACCTCAAGGACCGCGCGTCGGCCCCGGCCCTGGCCCGCATCCTCGCCGAGCACGGCGCGTGGGACCGCGTGCTCGTCGCCTCGTTCCACGACTCGCGGCGCCGCCTCTTCCGGCGCGCCCTCGCCCGCCTCGGCCACCCCGAGCGGGCGTACGGGCCGGAGCGGGTGGCGACGTCGGGCGGGGCGGCCGCCATCGCGGCGCTCGTGACGCTGGGCCCGCTGGGACTGACCCGCTGGCTGCGCCGGTGCGCCCTCGACGTCGACTGCGTGCAGGTGCCCGTCCGGCACGGCCGCGTGCCCGTGGCCACCGCCGACTTCGTGCGGCGGTGCCACGCGGCGGGCCTGCCGGTGCACGTGTGGGTCGTGGACGAGCCCGCGGAGATCGAGCGCCTGCTCGACCTCGGCGTCGACGGCGTCATGACCGACCGCGCCGACGTCCTCGCTGAGGTCTACGCCCGACGCGGCTTCTGGCCGCAGCGCTGATCCCCGCCCCCTCAGAGCATCTTCGGCAGCAGCGCCCGCTTCATCCGCCCGTACGGCGGGTACGCGGTCTTGAGCGTGTCCACCTGGTCCGACTTCGTGATGGACGGGCGCAGGTGGGAGAACGTCTCGAACCCGTGGATGCCGTGGTACGCGCCCATCCCGGACGCGCCGATCCCGCCGAACGGCAGCGTCGCGATGCCGGCGTGCAGCAGGCCGACGTCGTAGCCGAGGCCGCCGGCCTGCACCTGGTCGTCGAACGCGCGGTGGTAGCTCGGCCGGTCCGTGAAGAGGTAGGCGGCCAGCGGGTGCGGGCGCTCCGCGATGAAGTCCAGGGCGTCCTGGAAGGTGTCCACGGTCAGCACGGGCAGGATCGGGCCGAACAGCTCCTCCTGCATGAGCGCGCCGTCGGGCCGCACGCCCGTCACCACGGTCGGCGCCATGTACCGTCCTGCCACATCCACGTCGCCGCCGACGAGCAGCTCGGCGCCGGCGTCGAGGTCCGTCTGGAGCATCTCCCGCAGCCGCTCCGCGTGCTCGGCGGAGATGAGCCGGCCGTAGTCCTTCGACGCGCGGGGGTCGTCGCCGTAGAACTCGCGCAGGGTTGCGGGGAGCTCGGCGGTCACCTGGCGCAGCGCGGCCTCGCCGACGGCCAGCACGTAGTCCGGGGCCACGCACGTCTGGCCCGCGTTGGTGAACTTCGCCCACGCGATGCGGCGGGCCATCGCTCCCGTGTTCCGCGACGGCGTCACCACCGCCGGCGACTTGCCGCCCAGCTCGAGCGTCACGGGGGAGAGGGTCTTCGCCGCCGCCTCGTAGACGATCCGGCCCACGCGCTCCCCGCCGGTGTAGAGGATGTGGTCCCACGGCTCCGCCAGCAGCGCGGTGTTGCACTCCTTGCCGCCCGCCACCACGGAGACCAGCGCGGAGTCCAGGTACTGCGGCACCAGCTCCCGCAGCGCCGCCGCCGTGGCCGGGGCCTTCTCCGACGGGCTGAGCACCACCGTGTTGCCGGCCGCCAGCGCACCCACGACCGGGGCGAGCGCGAGCTGCACCGGGTAGTTCCACGCGCCGATGACCAGCACGAGACCCTTGGGCCGCGGCCTGACCTCCGCGCTCGCGGGCCGCAGGGCCAGCGGCAGCTTCACGGGCCGCGGCTCCATCCAGTCGGTCAGGTGCAGCAGCGCGTGGTCCACCTCGGAGCGCACCGAGACGATCTCCGTGATCAGCGCCTCGGTGGCCGGCTTGCCCAGGTCCGTGCCGAGCGCCGCGACGAACCGGTCCGCGTGCTCGGTCAGCATCCGCTTCAGGCCCTTGAGCTGGCGCACCCGCACCGCGCGCGGGTGGGCGGCGCGGGAGCGGGCGGCGGCGCGCAGCCGCTCGACGGCGGCCCGCGGCTCCTCGGGTCGGGGCCCGGCCGGCGCGATCGGCAGGGCCTCGGTGGGCAACGGCTCGCGGACCGGATCGTCGGCGGGGGAGTCGGGGGAGTCGGTGGTCAGGCCGGGGGGCTGCGTGCTCATGCCGGCCACGCTACCGAGCGGCCCTGTGCGGCGGCAGGGCGGGGCGCCGTCGTCGTCCTCCGGCCGCTGGTGCCGCCCCGACGGGCGCCACGGCGTTTTCGTTCGGGAAACGGCGCACGCGCCCCGCTGTTTCCCGAACGAAAGCGGTGCGACACGCCGCCGTTTCCCGAACGAAAGCGGACGGGGGGAGGGGAGATGGGGCGGGGGTCAGCCGATGACCGCGTCCACCAGCCGCTGCGCCTCCGCCTGCACCTGCGTCAGGTGCTCGGGGCCGCGGAAGGACTCCGCGTAGATCTTGTAGACGTCCTCGGTGCCGGAGGGCCGCGCCGCGAACCACGCGTGCTGCGTCACCACCTTGAGCCCGCCGATCGGGGCGTCGTTGCCCGGGGCGTTGGTCAGCGTCGCGAGGATGGTCTCGCCGGCCAGCTCGGTCACGGGGACGTCGTCGGGGGAGAGGGTCTTCAGCTTCGCCTTCTGCTCGGCGGTCGCGGGGGCGTCGATGCGCGCGTACGCCGGGTCGCCGTGCAGGGCCACGAGGTCGCGGTACCGCTCGGACGGGGACTGGCCCGTCGCGGCGATGATCTCCGCGGCCAGAAGGCACAGCAGCAGCCCGTCCTTGTCCGTGGACCACGGGCTGCCGTCGAACTGCACGAAGGACGCGCCCGCGGACTCCTCGCCGCCGAACACGCCGGTGCCCGTCAGCAGGCCCGGCACGAACCACTTGAAGCCCACCGGCACCTCCACGAGCTCGCGGCCCAGGTCCCCGGCCACGCGGTCGATCATCGAGGAGCTCACCAGGGTCTTGCCCACGCCCGCGCTCTGGGGCCACTGCTCGCGGTGGCGGTACAGGTAGTCGATGGCCACCGCGAGGTAGTGGTTCGGGTTCATCAGCCCGCCGTCGGGGGTGACGATCCCGTGCCGGTCCGCGTCGGCGTCGTTGCCGGTGGCGACGTCGAAGGGCGCCTGCCCGTCCGCGTCCGGGGTCATCCGCTCGATCAGCGAGGCCATCGCGTTCGGCGACGAGCAGTCCATGCGGATCTTGCCGTCCCAGTCCAGGGTCATGAACCCGAACCGCGGGTCCACCTCCGGGTTCACCACGGTCAGATCCAGCCCGTGGCGGTCGGCGATCTCGCCCCAGTAGGCCACGGACGCCCCTCCCATGGGGTCGGCGCCGATGCGCACGCCCGCCTCTCGGATCGCCTCCACGTCGATCACCTGCGGCAGATCGGACACGTACCGGTCCAGGAAGTCGAAGCCGCCCAGCTTCGCGTGGCCGGCGACGTCGGCGCTCGCTACCCGGTGCACGCCCGCCAGCCCGGCGGCGAGCAGCTCGTTGGCGCGGTCGGCGATCCACGTGGTCGCCTCGGTGTCCGCGGGGCCGCCGTGGGGCGGGTTGTACTTGAAGCCGCCGTCCGCGGGCGGGTTGTGCGAGGGGGTGATCACGAGGCCGTCCACGAGGCCGGCGTTGTCCCCGTCCACCGCAAAGCCCGACGGCGACAGCTCGCGCCCGGCGTTCAGGTGCAGGATCGCGTGGGACACGGCGGGGGTGGGCGTGTAGCCGCCGCGGGAGTCGACGAGCACCTCGACGTCGTTGCCGAGCAGCACCTCGACGGCGGTCTCCTGCGCGGGCCCGGACAGGGCGTGCGTGTCCTTGCCGACGAGGACCGGCCCCGTGATCCCGTGGTGCGCGCGATACTCGACCACGGCCTGCGTGATGGCGGCGATGTGGTCGTCGTTGAACGAGGTCGTGAACGCGGAGCCGCGGTGGCCGGAGGTGCCGAACACGACCTTCTGCGCCGGGTCCGTCACGTCCGGGTGACCGGTGCGGTACGCCTCCAGGAGGGCGTCGACGTCGATCAGGTCCTGCGGCAGGGCGGGGGTGCCGGGACGCTCGGAGGGGGGCAGGGCGGCGGTGTTCTCGGTCATGTGCCACACCTTGGCACGGGCGGGCGGACGGGGGAAGACGCGCGGCCCAGCGGGACGACGCCGGCGGTCACCCTCGGCAGCCGGCGCACAGCCCCCAGTAGTAGACCTCGGCCTCGTCGACCGCGAAGCCGTGGTCCTCGGGGGCGTCGAGGCACGGGGCGGAGCCGGTGCGGCACGGCACGTCCACGACCGTGCCGCAGCCGCGGCACACGAGGTGGTGGTGGTTGTCGCCCGTGCAGATCTCGTAGCGGGCCGGGGAGCCGGCGGGCTGCAGGGAGCGCACGAGCCCGGCCTCGGTGAGCGCGTGGAGGCAGTCGTAGACGGCCTGGTGCGAGGTGCCGGGCAGGGCCCGACGCACGGCGGCCAGCACGGTGGACGCGTCCGCGTGGGGGTGGTCGGCGAGGGCGGTCAGCACCGCGAGGCGGGGCCGGGTCACGCGCAGGCCGACGCCGCGCAGCAGCGTGCGCTCGTCCTCGTCCCGCGTCGTGGTCTCCATGCCAGTCGATCCCATCCGGTTCTCTGGAACATGTCAAGAAAGAGCGGGCCGCTTCGCCCCCGGCGCACCGGCCATTCCCCGCCGTCCCCGTGCTGACTACGGTGAATCCTCGACCCCGGGGCGCACCGGCCCGGGCGCCGTCGACGAGGAGGTCCCCACCCATGGCCCAGCCCGAGCCCGTCCGTCTCGTCCCGGGTGGAGCCGTGGACCGCCCGGCCGAGCAGGCCCTCCTCGCGGCCGCCGCGGCCTGCGGCGGCGACGTCGACGCGATGGTCGAGCTGCTCCGTGCGGCGTCCGGCGCCGCGTCCGACGACGACGCCGCCCCGCTCGACCTGCCGCTGACCGGCGCGGGGCGCACCCGGGAGCAGTGGGAGCTGCTCGCCTCCGTCGCCGCGCAGGACCTCTCGGCCGCCCGCGTGCTCGAGCCCCATCTGGACGCGCTCTCAATCCTGTCCCAGGCCGGCGTCCCCGCCCCGGCCGGGTTGCTCGGCGTCTACGCCTCCGAGTCCGGCGGCCGCACCCCCGCCCTGCGCCCCGTCCCGGACGGCCCCGACACCGCCTGGCTGCTCGACGGCGAGAAGCCGTGGTGCTCGCTCGCAGACCGGTGCGCGGCCGCCGTCGTCACCGGCCGGGAGGCGGACGGCACCCGCCGTGCCGTGCTCGTGGACCTGTCCCACCCCGGCGTGGCCGAGACCGACTCGGCCTGGCCCGCGCTCGGCCTCGCCCCGATCCGCACGGTGGGCCTGGCCTTCGACGCCGTCCCCGGCAACGCCGTCGGCGGCGCCGAGTGGTACCTGCGCCGGCCCGGCTTCGCGTGGGGCGGCATCGGCGTGGCGGCGGTGTGGTTCGGCGGCGCCGTCGGCATCGCCCGCACCCTGCGGAACGCCACCGCCGCCCGCGCGGCCGCCGAGGCCGAGGGCCGCGGACCGGGCCCGGACCAGATCGGCCAGGCCGCGCTCGGCCGCGTCGACCGGCTGCTCCATGCGATGGCCGCCCTGCTCGCCCGTGCCGCCGACGACGTGGACGCCGGCCGCCTGGACCACGGCCGCGGCATGGTCGAGGCCGACCGGATCCGCGGCACCGTGGCGCAGCTGTGCACCGAGGTGATGGACGTCGTCGGGCAGGCCACCGGCCCCGGCCCGCTCACCGGCAGCGCCGCGCACGCCCGCGCCGTGGCCGACCTGCAGGTCTACCTGCGCCAGCACCATGGACACCGCGACGACGCCCGGCTGGGCGCCGCGCTCCTGACCGGCGAGACCGACGGCGGCTGGACGTGGTGAGCTTCTCCCACACCGACGACGGCACGTCCGAGGCGGCCTGGGCCGAGGGCGGCGTCGGTGAGCTGCCGGAGCTGCGCCTGCCCGTCTGGGACGCGCAGACGCTGCTGCTCGTGGCCGTGGCGCACCCGGACGACGAGACCCTCGCCGCCACCGGCCTGATCCGCTCCGCCCTGCGCGACGGGGCACGCGTGCACGTGCTGGTCGCCACCGCCGGCGAGGCCTCCCACCCGCACTCGCCCACGCACACGCCCGAGGACCTGGTCCGGCTGCGCCGGGACGAGATGGAGCACGCCCTCGACGCCCTCGCCGCCGGCCTGCCCGCCTCCGCAGGCCCCGGCTCTCCGGCGCGGGACCGGCTGACGTGGGCGTCCCTGGCCCTGCCCGACTCCGGCGTGGCCGAGCACGAGGACGCCGTGCGCGACGCCGTCGCCGCGGCCCTCGACGCCCACCCCGGCCCCGCCGTGCTCGCCTCCCACGACCCGGGCGACGGCCACGCGGACCACGAGGCCGTGGGCCGGGCCGTCGGCGCGGTCGCGGGCGAGTGCGACCTGCCGCTCTACGCCTTCCCCATCTGGTTCTGGCACTGGGCCGACCCGGCCGACCTGCCCGCCCGCCGCTACCGACGGCTGCCGCTCACCGACGACGACCGTGCCGCCCGCCGTGCCGCCCTCGACGCGCACGCCTCCCAGGTCCGGCCCCTCTCCGCCGCGCCCGGCGACGAGGCGATCCTGGGCCCCGCCGTGCTCGCCCACCACGAGCGCCCGTTCGAGGCCCACCGCGTCTCCGGCCCCGACGACGCCGACGCCCACCGGGCCGCCGCCGTCTTCGATCGGCTCTACCGGGCCCAGGAGGACCCGTGGCGCTACCTCAGCTCGTCCTACGAGGCCCGCAAGCGGGCGCTCACCCTCGCCGCCCTGCCCCGGCCCCGCTACGGGACCGTGGTCGAGGCGGGCGCGTCCATCGGCGTGCTCACCGCGGACGTGGCCGCGCGCGCGGACCGCGTGGTCGGCCTCGAGGCGTCCTCCACCGCCGTCGAGCGCGCCGCCGCCCGGCTGGCCGGCGCGCCGCACGCCGAGGTGCGCCGAGCCGTGCTGCCCGCGGACTGGCCGGCCGACGTCGCCGGCGCGGACCTCGTGATCGCCTCCGAGATTGGCTACTTCCTGCAGCCCGAGGAGCTCGACGCGCTGATCGACGACGCCGACGCCGCGCTCGCCCCCGGCGGCGAGCTGCTGCTGTGCCACTGGCGCCACCCCATCGAGGGCTGGCCGCTGGACGGGGACGCCGTGCACGCGCGCGTCGCCGCCGACCCGCGCTGGCGGCTGCGCACCGAGCTCGTGGAGGACGACTTCCGGCTCAGCCTCCACGTGCGGGCCGCCGCCGCGACCCACGCCGTCGTCGTGGTGCCCGCCAAGGACGAGCAGGAGCGGCTGCCGGCCGCGCTCGCGGCCCTCACCGCCGCCCTGGACCGCTGGGAGGAGCACCACGCGCAGGGCACGGCCGCGGTCGTGGTCGCCGCGGACCGCTGCGACGACGCCACGGTGGCCGCCGCCCTCGAGGCCCGCGCCGCCGACCCGCGCATCCACGTCCTCGAACTGGGGGAGCCGACCGCCGGGCAGGCCGGCGTCGGGCGGGCCCGCGCGGAGGGTGCGCGCCGGGCCCGCGCGCTGTTCCCCGACGTGCCCGCCGAGCGCCTCTGGCTCGCCTCCACCGACGCGGACAGCCGCGTCCCCGCCGACTGGCTGCTGGCGCAGACCGTGGCCGCCGGCCGCGACGAGGCGCTCGTGCTGGGCACGGTGGACGTGCGCCAGGGGCCGCTGCGGCAGGCCTGGCTCCGCGGCTACCGGCACGAGGAGGGGCACGCGCACGTGCACGGGGCGAACCTGGGGCTGCCGTGGTCGCTGTACGAGGCCGTGGGCGGGTTCCCGCCGGTGGCCGAGCACGAGGACGTCGGCCTGGCCGCGGCGGTGCGGGCCCTGGCGGGGGAGCGCGACGGCGGTGACGGCCGCCGGGTGCGCGTGATCGCCACCGACACCACCCGCGTGCTCACCTCGTCCCGCCTGGAGGGGCGGACCCCCGGCGGGTTCTCCGGGCACCTCAAGGCCGTGGGCCGGCCCGGGTGAGGCCGGCCGTGGAACAGGGGGTGCGGGTCCGGGCCGGGTCCGGGGGCACCGCCTAGATGTTGTGGGTCATGAGGTTCTTGACATGGGTACCGGGCTGAGATGAGACGAGTGGGCCTCTCCCGCAGGATGGAAGTTCCTACACCACCGACCTGCCCGAGAAGACCCACTCATGACTCACGCTA
>NZ_LOSQ01000014.1:0-1388 GCF_001595485.1 Micrococcus sp. CH7 | reverse complement strand
TGAAGCGCCTGTAAGTCTCTGAAGTGGCTGGCCTGGGGTCGGCTGGCAGGGTGGGTGCTGGTGCTCCGTCTGGTCGTGACTCTTGAATCGCCTGGCCTCCCGCTTCGGCGGGGTGCCTTTCCCAGGATCTGTCCGGCCGGGTGGGTGCCGGCGCCGACCCTGCCCACTCCGATGGCTTGATTAGAAGCTTGCCCGACCGTTCACGGCGGTCGTGGCCCATTACAGGCCTGCCTCGAAGTGACCATTCCCGGGTCGACGCCCGCAGTGACGTCAACCCAGTGGAGAGGATCACGGTCACCATGACCATCGTCGCAAACACGTTCGCGTATGTCATCGGCGCGGACACCCATTCCAGAACACACACTCTCGCCGTGCTCGACGCGCGCACTGGCGCCAGAGTGGACACTCGGACCTTCCCGACGACGCCGGCGGGATTATCACGCGCGGTCGCGTGGATCGCTCGGCGCACCAGCGGGCTGGCCGATGTGCTCGTAACGATCGAGGGCGTCGGCTCGTATGGCGCCCGGCTCGCGAGAGCATGCCAGGACGCCGGCTACCGGGTCGTGGAGTCGTTCCCGACAGCGGCACGTGAACGTCGCGGACGAGGCAAGAGCGACGAGATCGACGCGGAACTGATCGCCCGCTCCGTGCTCGGCGTCGATGCCGACAACCTCCGTGATCCGCGTCAGGACGCGGGAGTCCGCGCGGCGCTGCGGGTGCTGATCGGCGCCCGCGACCTCATCAACCTCGAACGCACCAGGTCGATCAACGCCTTGACCGCGCTGCTTCGAACGGTCGACCTCGGCATCGATGCCCGCGCCTCGCTCACCAAGAAACAGCTCGCGGCGATCGAGTCCTGGCGCACGCGACAGGAGGACCTCGCGACCGCGACAGCCCGCCGGGAAGCGATCCGGCTGGCCCGACGGGTTGCCGTCTGCGATGAGGACCTCGCTGCTAACCGTGACGAGATCACCGCGCTGGTCGCCGCCAGCGACGCCGCAATCCTGCTCGACGAGCCCGGGATCGGCGCGATCAACGCGGCCGTGATCATCGCCGCCTGGTCACACCCCGGCCGGGTCCGCTCCGAAGCAGCGTTCGCCGTGCTCGCCGGCGTCAGTCCCGTGCCCGCCTCGAGCGGAAACACCACCCGTCATCGCCTCAACCGAGGAGGCGACAGGCGTCTGAACAGAGCCTTATCGTCGATCGCGCTGACCCGAATGTCGCACCACCCGCCGACCCGCGCCTACGTCGAACGCCGACGAGCCGAAGGACGCACCACCAAGGAAATCCGCCGCTCACTCAAGCGATACATAGCCCGCCAGCTCTACCGCCGCCTCAGCGAGCAGAGCGGACTTGACAACACATAGAAGCATCCTGGGTTTCGTTCC
>NZ_LOSQ01000013.1:0-1461 GCF_001595485.1 Micrococcus sp. CH7 | reverse complement strand
CGGCTCTTCGGACTTCCGGTGGGGGTCATGGGGTGAGGCCGCCGGCGGCGAGGAGCATGCGGAGGCGGTAGTTGTGCCGGTTTCGGTAGCCGCGGGCGAGGCGGCGGTGGAGCTCGATGATCCCGTTCACCGCCTCGGTGCCGCCGTTCGATGACCGGTTGGTGGTGAAGTAGGCCAGGAACGCGTCGGTCCACCGCCGGAGGGTGCGGCCGAGGCGTGCAATCTCGGGGATCGGGCAGGTGTGGAACGACTCCACGACCTTCTCTGCGATCTTCCGCCCTTCGGCGAGGTCCTTCTGGTGATAGGCGGAGCGCAGCTGCTGCGCGCACTGCCACGCGACGAACACCTCATCATGGGCAGGGGCGGCTTCGATCGCCGCGACCAGCCGTGCCCGCTGCTTCTCGGTGAGGTTCTCGGCGCCGGCGCGGAGGATGGTCTGGATCCCGTAGAGCGGATCGCCCTTCCGGCCGCGGTGACCGAGGGTGTCCTGCTGGACACGTCGGCGGACCTCGTCGACGGCGGCGGTGCCGAGCTTGACGACGTGGAACGCGTCGAGCACCGCGACGGCGTCCTCGAGCTTGTCGTCGATCGCGGTCTTGTATCCGGCGAACGGGTCCAACGCCGCGACCTTCACGTTGTTCCGGAACGCGTCGCCGCGCTCGTCGAGCCAGGCCGCGTAGGCCTTCCCCGATCTGCCCGGCACGAGGTCGAGCAGCCGGGCACGGGTGCGACCGTGCTCATCCCGGGTCAGGTCGACCATCCCGGTCAGCTCCTTCGGGCCGCGCTTGCGGGAGTCGACGTGATGCCAGATGTGCTCGTCGACGCCGAGGGTGGTGACGTTCTCGAACCGGGACTCGTCGGCAGCCAGCTTGACGAGTTCGGGCTCAACGGCCCGCCAGACCGTCTTCCACGACGTGCCCAGCTGTCGGGCCAGGCCCGCGATCGTGGCGTGCTCGCGGCGCAGCTGCCCGATCGCCCACGTCACCGCGCGCATGGTGATCGACCCGCGCGCGGCGACCAGGGTCGGGACCTGCTCCACGAACGTCCTCCTCATGCAGTCGGGATCATCACAACGCCACACCCGCTGCCGCCAGATCAGTCGCACCCGCGTCGCGCCGGGCACGTCGTGAAGAACGCGGCGGCGGCGACCCCGACCGACAGCGAGCACCCCGCACGACGGGCAACCGGCCGGCGCCGCGGGGCTCGAGACCGTCACCACCAGCAGCCCGTCCAGACGCTCGACCGCCTCGACATGGACGCCGTCGAGACCGAGCAGCAGATCGCAGCGGGAACACGGGCAAGCGGCAGAGCGCGCATCAGCGCACCCCGAACTATGGTGAGACACGTCGAGGTCCTCGGTTGGAGCAGCAGTTGGCGCTACTGATCCTCGGGGACCTCGACCCCTACCCGCCCGAACTCACCCGGCGAGCCTCACCCCCCACCGAATGTCCGAAGAGCCCC
>NZ_LOSQ01000012.1:0-37188 GCF_001595485.1 Micrococcus sp. CH7 | reverse complement strand
GCCCCGACCCCCGGCCCCGCCGCACCGACGCCGGCCGCCCAGGCCCCGGCCGCCCCGGCCCCCGCGCCGAAGGCCCCGCAGCCGCCGGCCGCGCCGGGGTCGGCCGCGCCGAAGCCGGGCGCCGCTGCGCCCAAGCCGGGTGCGTCCGCGCCGAAGCCGGGTGCCCCGCGCCCCGGCAACAACCCGTTCAGCCCCAAGGGCGGCTCCGCCGGGTCTCGCCCGGGCGCCCGCCCGGGCGGCCGTGGCGGTGCTCCGCGCCCGGGCAACAACCCGTTCGCCCCCTCGCAGGGCATGCGCTCCGGTCGTGAGGACCGCGCGCCTCGTCCGGGCGGCCCCCGTCCGCCGGCCGGCGCCGGCGGCCCCCGTCCGGGCGGTCCGCGCCCGGCCGCGGGCGCCGGCGGTCCCCGCCCCGGTGGGCCGCGTCCGAACCCGGGCATGATGCCCAAGCAGATCACCCCGGCCCCGCAGCCGGCCCGCGGCCGTGGCCGTCCGGGCGGCGGCCCCGGCGGCGGTCCGGGTCGTCCCGGCGGCCCGGGCGGCCGTGGCGGTCGAGGCAACGCCCAGGGCGCCTTCGGGCGCGGCGGCGGCCCGCGCAAGGGACGCAAGTCGAAGCGCGCGAAGCGCCAGGAGTTCGAGCAGCAGCACACGCGTGAGATCGGCGGCGTCAAGGTCCCCAAGGGCGACGGCACCACCGTCCTGCGCCTGCGCCGCGGTGCGTCCCTGGCCGACTTCGCCGAGAAGATCCGCGCCGACGTCGCCGACCTGGTGAAGGTGCTCTTCACCCTCGGCGAGATGGCCTCGGCCAACCAGTCCCTCGACGAGGAGACCTTCCAGCTGCTCGGCGACGAGCTGGGCTACAAGGTCCAGATCGTGTCCCCGGAGGACGAGGACAAGGAGCTGCTGGAGGCCTTCGACATCGACCTCGAGGCCGAGGCGGCCAACGAGGACGAGGCCGACCTCGAGCCGCGCCCCGCGGTCGTCACCGTCATGGGCCACGTGGACCACGGCAAGACGCGTCTGCTGGACGCCATCCGCTCCTCGAACGTCATCGAGGGCGAGGCCGGCGGCATCACCCAGCACATCGGCGCCTATCAGGTGCCCGTGGAGCACGAGGGCGAGCAGCGTCGCCTCACCTTCATCGACACCCCGGGTCACGAGGCGTTCACCGCCATGCGTGCCCGCGGTGCGAAGGTCACCGACATCGCCGTGCTGGTGGTGGCGGCCGACGACGGCGTCATGCCGCAGACCGTCGAGGCGCTCAACCACGCCCAGTCGGCCGGCGTGCCGATCGTGGTGGCGGTCAACAAGATCGACAAGGACACCGCCGCCCCAGACAAGATCCGCGGTCAGCTCACCGAATACGGCCTCGTGCCCGAGGAGTACGGCGGCGACACGATGTTCGTGGACGTCTCCGCGCGCAGCAACATCAACATCGACAAGCTGCTCGAGGCGATCCTGCTCACCGCGGACGCCGCCCTCGAGCTCAGGGCGAACCCGCACAAGGCCGCCCGCGGCGTGGCCATCGAGGCCAACCTCGACAAGGGCCGCGGCGCCGTCGTCACCGTGCTGGTGCAGACCGGCACGCTGCGCGTGGGCGACACCATGGTGGTGGGCTCCGCCCACGGCCGTGTGCGCGCCATGTTCGACGAGAACGGCAACGCCGTGGAGGCGGCCGATCCGTCGCGTCCCGTCCAGGTGCTCGGCCTGTCCTCGGTGCCGCGCGCCGGCGACTCGTTCCTCGTCACCGACGACGAGCGCACCGCCCGCCAGATCGCGGAGAGGCGCGAGGCGGCGGACCGCAACGCCCAGCTGGCCAAGCGCCGCAAGCGCATCACCCTGGAGGACTTCGACCAGGCCGTGGCCGAGGGCAAGCTGGACACGCTCAACCTCATCATCAAGGGCGACGCGTCCGGTGCCGTCGAGGCGCTCGAGGACTCGCTGCTCAAGATCGAGGTCGGCGAGGACGAGGTGCAGCTGCGCGTCATCCACCGCGGCGTCGGCGCCATCACGCAGAACGACGTGAACCTGGCGACCGTGGACAACGCCATCATCATCGGCTTCAACGTGCGCCCCGCCGAGCGGGTCGCCGACCTGGCCGACCGCGAGGGCGTGGACATGCGCTTCTACAGCGTGATCTACGACGCGATCGACGACATCGAGAACGCGCTCAAGGGCATGCTGAAGCCGGAGTACGAGGAGGTCGAGCTCGGCTCGGCCGAGGTCCGCGAGGTGTTCCGCTCCTCCAAGTGGGGCAACATCGCCGGTTCGCTCGTGCGCTCGGGCCTCATCCGCCGCAACGCCCAGGCCCGCCTGGTGCGCGACGGCGTGGTGGTCTCCGAGCACCTCAAGATCGAGTCGCTGCGCCGCTTCAAGGAAGACGCCACCGAGGTCCGCGAGGGCTATGAGTGCGGCATCGGCCTGGGCAGCTTCAACGACATCAAGGAGGGCGACGTGATCGAGACCTTCGAGATGCAGGAGAAGCCGCGCGTCTGACGGCCGGGGCGGGGGCCCGCACGGGCCCCCGCCTTCCGCCTCCCACCCTCTGAACCATCACCACCGGAAGGAACCGCACCATGGCCGATCCGGCACGCGCCGGCCGCCTGGCCCAGCGCATCAAGGTCCTCGTGGCCGAGGCGCTGCGCCGCGGCGTCAAGGACGACCGCGTGGAGCCCGTCACCGTGACGGAGGTCCGCGTGACCAACGACCTGCAGCACGCCACCGTCTACTACACCGTCCTGGGCGACGAGGCCACGGTGGCCGCCGCCCACGAGGGCATCCAGGACAACCGAGGCATCCTGCGCCGCGAGGTGGGCCGCGGGCTCACCATCCGCCTGGTGCCCACGCTCGAGTTCGTGGCGGACACCGTCCCCGAGGCGGCCGCACACCTGGAGGACGTCCTCCGCGCGGCCAAGGAGCGGGACGCCGAGCTGGCGAAGGCGCGCGAGGGCGCGTCGTACGCCGGTGACGCGGACCCGTACCGCACCGCCGAGCCGGACGCCGACGCCGACGACGCCCCGCGCGCCTGAGGCCCGCGGCACGGTGAGCACACGCAGCACCGGGGGACAGGCCCCCGACGCGCCGGGAACGGAGGCGTCGGGGGTCGTCCTCGTGGACAAGCCGCAGGGGTGGACCTCGCACGACGTCGTCGGGCGGGTCCGCCGGCTGGCGGGCACCCGCAAGGTGGGCCACGCCGGCACCCTGGACCCCATGGCCACGGGCCTGCTCGTGGTCGGCGTCAACAAGGCCACGCGCCTGCTGACCGCCATCACGGGCACGGACAAGACGTACACGGCCACGATCCGGCTCGGGCAGTCGACCGTCACGGACGACGCGGAGGGCGAGGTCGTGCAGACCCGGCTGGCCAACGCCGTCACGCCCGAGCGCGTGGCCGAGCAGGTCGCCGCCCTCACGGGCGAGATCCTGCAGGCGCCCTCGGCCGTCTCCGCCGTCAAGGTGGCGGGCCGGCGCGCCTACGATCGCGTCCGCGCGGGAGAGGACGTCACCCTCGACGCCCGCCCCGTCACCGTGCACGAGTTCACGGTGAACGAGCTGCGCCGGCTCGACGGCGGCCGGCTGGTCGACCTCGACGTCACCGTGCGCTGCTCCTCCGGGACCTACATCCGGGCGCTCGCCCGCGACCTGGGCGAGGCCCTCGAGACCGGCGGGCACCTGACGGCGCTGCGCCGCACCGCCGTCGGCCCGTTCGACGTGGCCGACGCGCTCTCGCTCGAGGCCCTCGCGGAGCGGGTCGCGATGACCGAGCTCTCCGAGGCCGCCGCCGGGCTCTTCCCGGTGCGCGAGCTGACGGAGCACGAGGCCCACGAGCTCGCCTTCGGGCGGGTCGTGGCGCCCACCGGCACGGGTGAGACGCTCGTCGCCGGGCGCGCGCCGGACGGCCGCGTCATCGCCCTCGTCTCCGACGTGCGCCGCCGCGGCGCCGACGTCGCCAAGCCCCAGCTCGTGTTCGCCCCGGCCGAGGGGCCGGGACAGGGAAGGACCGCATGATCCTCGACGCCTGGTTCTGGACGGGACTGGTGATCGGTGCCGTCTCGTTCGTCGTCTGCGTGGTGATGACGGCGATCCGCCGCCACCCCGCGGACGCCTCGATCCTCTCGGTGGCCGCCGTCGAGCTGTTCACGCTCGTCTATGCGGCGGCCGCCGCCGTCCGCCAGCTCGGCGGGGACACCCTGAACGGCCCCGGCTGGGAGTTCTGGGGCTACATCCTCACCGCCCTGATCGTGCCGGTGATCGCCGTGGGCTGGGCCGTCACGGACAAGACCCGGTGGTCCAACCTCGTGCTGGCCGTGGTCGGGCCCACGATCGCCGTGATGCTGCATCGCATGCAGGTCATCTGGTTCGGGCAGTGGTGAGGAGGATGGACATGGCACCCAGCGACGGCGCCCCCGCGCGCAACCAGGGTCTCGGCCGGATCATCGTCATGGTCTACGCGGTGTTCGCCCTCTCGGCGAGCGCGCGCAGCCTCTTCCAGATCCTCACGCAGTTCGACGCCGCCCCCGTGGCGTACACGCTCTCCGCGGTCGCGGCGGTCGTGTACATCGTGGCGACGTTCGCGCTCGCCCGCTCCGGCGCGCGCGCCTGGGCCGTGGCGCTGGGCGCCGTGCTCGTGGAGCTGGCCGGCGTGGTGGGCGTGGGCCTGTGGACCGTCCTGGATCCGGGGATGTTCGCCCACGACACCGTGTGGTCCCGGTTCGGCGCGGGCTACGGCTATGTGCCGCTCGTGCTGCCGGTGGTCGGCCTGATCTGGCTGCTGACGCACCGCCCCGCCCGCCCGGCCGAGGCGGGGGCGCTCTGATGCGGGTCTGGAACAGCCTGGACGAGGTCCCCACGGACCTGCCGCGCACCGTGGTCACCCTGGGCAACTTCGACGGCGTGCACCGCGGCCACCGGGAGGTGCTGCGCCGGGTCGTCGAGCTGGCGCGGGCCCGCGACGCCCTGGCCGTGGCCGTGACCTTCACCCCGCACCCGCGCGCCGTGCACCAGCCCGAGGTGCCCCACGTGGACATCATCAGCCCCGAGCAGCGGGTCGTCCTCCTGGAGGAGGCGGGTCTGGACGCGGTGCTCCTGCAGCGGTACACCCTCGAGTTCGCGGACCAGTCCCCGGAGGAGTTCGTCCGCGGCATGCTCGTGCACGGGCTGCATGCCGCCGTCGTGGTCGTGGGGCACGACGTGCGCTTCGGCCGGGGCAACACCGGCGACGTCGCGGAGATGGTGCGCCTGGGGGCCCGCTACGGCTTCGAGGTCGAGGCCGTCGAGGAGTTCCCCGCCGAGCACGGGGCCGAGCCGGAGCGCCGTTGCTCCTCGACGTGGGTGCGCGAGGCCCTGGCCGCGGGCGACGTCGCTCAGGCCGCGGCCGTGCTCGGCCGGCACCACGTGCTCGCCGGCGAGGTGGTGCACGGGTTCGCGCGCGGCCGCGAGCTCGGCTTCCCCACGGCGAACCTCGAGACGGATGTGCAGGGCATGATCCCGGCCGACGGCGTCTACGCCGGTTGGGTGCACGACGCGCACGGCGGCGTGTGGCCGGCCGCGATCTCCATCGGCTCGAACCCCACGTTCGAGGACGTCTCCCGCGTGGTGGAGGCGCACGTGATCGACCGCCATGACGAGCGGGTGGAGGACTTCGACCTGTACGGCCAGCACATCGAGGTCGAGTTCGTGGCCCGGCTGCGCGGGATGGTCGCCTACGAGGGCGTCGAGAAGCTCGTGGCGCAGATCACGCAGGACGTGGACGAGGCCCGGGCGATCCTGGCCACGACCCCCTCCGACCGGTGAGCGCCCCGGAGCCGGGCGCTTCCCCCGCTGTGCCGAACCTGCCGGGGCGCCCGGCCCGGGCCCGTCGGGCCGGGCCCAACCCCTTCGAGACCGGCGGGGAGCACTACGACGCCGTCCGCCCCTCCTACCCGGCCGCCGTGGTGGACCGCGTCCTGGCGGGCATCGCCGACGGCGCGGAGGTGGTGGAGCTCGGGGCCGGGACGGGACTGTTCACCCGGCTGCTCGCGGCCCGCCCGGCGGACCGGGTGCGGACGGTGACGGCCCTCGAGCCGTCGGCGTCGATGCGCGCCGTCCTGGAACGCGAGGTCGCGGCCGGCACGGGCGGGCGGGTGCGCGCCGTGCCGGGCACGGGCGAGGCCACGGGCCTGCCGGCGGCGAGCGCCGACGCCGTGGTGGCGGCCCAGGCATGGCACTGGATGGACCCGGCCGCGGCGAGCGCGGAGGCCGCACGGGTGCTGCGCCCGGGTGGGCGCCTGGCCGCGGTGTGGAACCAGCTCGACACGGCGGTGCCGTGGGTGCACCGTCTCACCCGGATCATGCACGCCGGGGACGTGCACGCCGCCCGGCCGGAGCAGCGCCGGTTCGCCGCCCCGTTCGGGGCGGAGGAGCACGCGCGCTGGGCGTGGACGCAGCCCATGACCGCGGCGGGGCTGCACGGACTCATGGCCTCGCGCTCGTACTGGCTGCGCGCGGACGAGCGGATCCGGTCCCGGATGACGGCCAACCTCGACTGGTACCTGCACGAGCACCTGGGCCATGCGGCGGACGCGGTCCTGCAGGTGCCCTACGTGACGGTGGCCTGGTGGGCGGCGCCGGTCAGGGGCGGGCGCCCACGGTGACCGGGACCGTCCGGGCGATCCCGGCCCGCCGCGCCTGCCAGAGCAGCAGCGCCGTGGCCACCGCGACCACCGCCACCGAGAGCAGCGTGGCCGCCGGGGAGCCGGCGGTCTCCGCGCCCACGTAGCTGTCCTCGACGGTGCCCACGAGCGTGCCGACGGCGATGATCACCACGTTGTTGACCACGTGGAGGGCGACGGCGGCCTCGAGCCCGCCCGTGCGCCACGTGAGCAGGACGGCGGCGACGGCGAACGCGGCGAGGTCCAGCAGGATCCACGGGTCGAGCGAGCCGTGGGCGAGCGAGAAGGTCGCCGCCGAGAGCACCGCGGTGACCGCGGCGGCCACGACCGGCCGGCGGATCCACGTGCCGACGGCCAGCAGCAGCCACCCGCGGAACAGGTACTCCTCGCCCGCGGCCTGGAACGGGGTGAGCACGAACGCCATGACGAGCAGCCAGACCCAGTCCTGCGCGCGCGGGGCCGTGGGGGCGCCGTCGAGGGCCCACGCGCCCAGCACGTAGGCGAGGAACAGCGGCGTCAGCACGACGACGCAGCGCGCCAGCCAGCGCCAGCGCACGCGGCCCTCGACCGAGTGGACGAAGCGGGCGGCGACGGGGTGGCCCAGCGCCACGGCCAGCAGCGCGACCCCGATCAGCGCGGCGAGCAGGAGGTTGTTCAGCAGCACCATGGGCGCGGAGTACAGGTCGAGGTCGGTCACGTCCGTCGGGTCGGCCGCGCCGAGCAGCGCGGGCCCGGACGTGGCGATCAGGGCGAGAGCGCCCAGCACGCCCCCGAGCACGAGGAGGCCCACCAGGCCGGCCAGCACGAGGCCGAAGGACGCGAGCGGGTTCCACCATCGGGCCCGCGGCGTGCGCAGCAGCGCGGGGTAGCCGTGGCCGATCAGCGGCAGATCCAGGGGCGGCGCGGGCGGCCGGAGGGGGAACGACGACGGGGCCGGGGAGTGGGGGACCGGTGGGGTGCTCACCGGGCCAGGGTAGGCGATGCGGTAGACTCGACCCTCGGCCTCCCTGCAGTCCGCGGTGGGGTGGGCCCCGCGTCGTCCGCCCCGGCGGGGCGCGGCCCGTGTTCGCGGTACCGAAGTGAAGGAGGCCCACCATGGCCCTGGATCCCGCTGTCAAGCAGCAGATCATCAAGGAGTACGCCACCCACGAGGGCGACACCGGTTCCCCCGAGGTGCAGATCGCGGTCCTGTCCCGCCGCATCAAGGACCTGACCGAGCACCTCAAGGAGCACAAGCACGACCACCACACCCGTCGCGGCCTGATGGCCCTGGTCGGTCGCCGTCGTCGCATGCTCGGCTACCTGCAGAAGGTCGACATCGAGCGCTACCGCGCGCTGATCGAGCGCCTCGGCCTGCGCAAGTGACCTGAGGAGGCGGCGCCGGAGCCCGCGGGAGACCCGCGAGCGCCGGCGCCGCCTTTCGTCTGCCCCCGGACGCACGTAGTGTGTCCCGGGGGAGAGATCGCCGCAGCCTGCGGCACTCCGGCGCGCCATGGCGCGCATCCCCGCATCATCGACACACCCGACGGCTCCGCGCCCATCGCTCGCGGTCCTCGACAGTGGCTCCCGGACCCCGCCGCACGGCGGGATGCCGAGGGCCTCGATCGAAGACCAGGGGGACAGGGACGCCTGCGGCGCCGTCCACCTGAAAGGAGGCCCTCATGGAGGGTCCTGAGATCACCTTCGCCGAGGCCGTCATCGACAACGGCTCGTACGGCAAGCGCACCGTCCGCTTCGAGACCGGGCGCCTCGCCCAGCAGGCCGCCGGCGCCGCCATGGTCTACATCGACGAGGAGACGTCGATGCTGTCCGCCACCACCGTCGGCAAGTCGCCCCGCGAGGGCTTCGACTTCTTCCCGCTGACCGTGGACGTCGAGGAGCGCATGTACGCCGCGGGCCGCATCCCCGGCTCGTTCTTCCGCCGCGAGGGCCGCCCGTCCACGGACGCGATCCTCACCTGCCGCCTGATCGACCGCCCGCTGCGCCCGGCGTTCGTCAAGGGCATCCGCAACGAGGTCCAGGTCGTCGTGACCGTCACCTCGATCGCCCCGGACGAGATCTACGACACGGTGGCCATCAACGCCGCCTCCCTGTCCACGCAGCTGTCCGGCCTGCCGTTCTCCGGTCCCATCGGCGGCGTGCGCATGGCCCTCATGGACGACGGCTCCGGCACGCGCCAGTGGGTCGCGTTCCCGAAGCACTCCCAGCTCGAGGGCGCCGTGTTCAACATGGCCGTGGCCGGCCGTGTGGTGGGCGACGACGTCGCCATCATGATGGTCGAGGCCGAGGCGACCCCGGACTCCTGGACCCTGGTCAAGGAGCGCGGCGCGCAGGCGCCCACCGAGGAGATCGTGGCCGAGGGCCTCGAGGCCGCCAAGCCCTTCATCCGCGCCCTGTGCGAGGCCCAGGCCGACCTGGTCAAGCGCGCCGGCAAGGACCCGGTGGACGTCCCCGTGTTCCAGGACTACCAGGACGACGCCTACGCCGCCGTCGAGAAGCTCGCCACGGACCGCCTGACCGAGATCTTCTCCATCGGCGACAAGCAGGAGCGCGAGTCGGCCTCGGACGCCTACCTGCTCGAGGTGCTCGAGGAGCTCGCCGGCGAGGGCAAGGACTTCGCCGAGCGCAAGGGCGAGATCGCCAAGGCCTACGGCTCCCTCACCAAGCAGATCGTGCGCCGCCGCATCCTCACCGACCAGGTGCGCATCGACGGCCGCGGCCTGACGGACATCCGCAAGCTGACCGCGGAGGTGGAGGTCCTGCCCCGCGTGCACGGCTCCGCCATCTTCGAGCGCGGCGAGACCCAGATCATGGGCGTCACCACGCTGAACATGCTCAAGATGGAGCAGCAGATCGACTCGTTGGCGCCGGAGACGACCAAGCGGTACATGCACCACTACAACTTCCCGCCGTACTCCACCGGCGAGACCGGCCGCGTGGGCTCCCCGAAGCGCCGCGAGATCGGCCACGGCGCCCTCGCCGAGCGCGCCCTCGTGCCCGTGCTGCCGGCCCGCGAGGAGTTCCCCTACGCGATCCGCCAGGTCTCCGAGGCCCTCGGCTCCAACGGCTCGACGTCGATGGGCTCCGTCTGCGCCTCCACCCTGTCCCTGCTGAACGCGGGCGTGCCGCTGCGTGCGCCCGTGGCCGGCATCGCCATGGGCCTGGTCTCCGCCGAGGTGGGCGGCCAGACCCAGTACGCGGCCCTGACCGACATCCTCGGCGCCGAGGACGCGTTCGGCGACATGGACTTCAAGGTGGCCGGCACCGCGGAGTTCGTCACCGCGATCCAGCTGGACACCAAGCTGGACGGCATCCCGGCCTCCGTGCTGGCCGCCGCCCTGACGCAGGCCCGCGAGGCGCGCCTGCACATCCTGTCCGTGCTGAACGCCGCCATCGACGCCCCGGACGAGATGGCCCCCACCGCCCCGCGGATCATCTCCGTGCGCATCCCGGTGGACAAGATCGGCGCGGTCATCGGCCCCAAGGGCGCCATGATCAACCAGATCCAGGACGACACGGGCGCGGACATCACCATCGAGGACGACGGCACCGTGCTGATCGGCGCCACCGACGGCGCCTCGGCCGAGGCCGCGCGCTCCGCGGTGAACGCGATCGCCAACCCGCAGGTCCCCGAGGTCGGTGAGCGCTACCTCGGCACCGTGGTGAAGCTGACCACGTTCGGCGGGTTCGTCTCGCTCACCCCGGGCAAGGACGGCCTGCTGCACATCTCCGAGCTGCGCAAGCTCAACGAGGGCAAGCGCGTGGACGACGTCGAGGACGTGCTCGGCGTGGGCCAGAAGGTCCAGGTCGAGATCACCAAGATCGACGACCGCGGCAAGCTGTCCCTCTCCCCGGTGGTGGCGGAGTCCGACGCCCTGGCCGAGACCGCGGACGCGATCGAGTCCTCGCAGATCGAGGCCTGATCCGCCCCGCCCGGCCCGGTGACCACGACGGCGCCGCACCCTCCCCGCGAGTGGTGCGGCGCCGTCGTCGCGCATGGGCGAGAATGGCCGTCATGAGTGTTCACCGTGAGATCCCCCTGGACTTCGACGGCGTGCTGGCGGACGAGGGCAACGGTTCCGTGGTGCGCCGCTCCGTGCTGCCCGGCGGCGTCCGCGTGCTCACCGAGGCCATGCCGGACCAGCGCTCGGTGACCATCGGCTACTGGGTGGCCGTCGGGTCCCGTGACGAGTCGCCCGAGGGCTACGGCGCCACGCACTTCCTCGAGCACCTGCTCTTCAAGGGCACTCCCACGCGCACCGCGATGGACATCGCGGCCGCCTTCGACCGCGTGGGCGGGGAGTCCAACGCCGGCACGGCCAAGGAGTCCACCGTCTACCACGCCCGCGTGCTGGACGAGGACCTGCCGATGGCCGTGGAGGTCCTCACGGACATGCTCACCTCCTCCCTGATCGACCCGGACGAGCTCGAGACCGAGCGCGGCGTGATCCTCGAGGAGCTCGCCATGGACGCGGACGACCCCGTGGACGTGGCCCACGAGAAGCTCGCCGAGGTCATGCTGGACGGCCACCCCCTCGGCCGGCCGATCGGCGGCACGCCCGAGACGATCCGGGCCGTCACCCGCGACCATGTGGTGGGGCACTACACGCACTGGTACCGCCCGGACGAGCTCGTCGTCACCGCCGCCGGCCACCTCGACCACGACGAGGTCTGCCGCCTCGTCCTCGCCGCCCTGCGCGCCTCGGGCTGGGAGCTCACCCAGGGGGCCCTGCCCGCCCCGCGTCGTGCCGTGGACACCGCCGGGGCCGCGGCCTCGCGGGTGCGGACCGGCACGCACACCGTCACCAAGGCGGTCGAGCAGGCCAACGTCCTCGTCGGCGGCCGCTCGCTGTCCACCACGGACCCGGACCGCTTCGCCCTGGGCGTCATGCAGTCCGTCCTGGGCGGGGGCATGTCCTCGCGGCTGTTCCAGGAGATCCGCGAGCGCCGCGGCCTGGCCTACAACACCTACTCGTTCTCCGCCGGGTACTCCGACGCCGGCTACTGGGGCCTGTACGCGGGCTGCCAGCCGGACCGGGTGGACGAGGTGGCCGCGCTGATGGAGGCCGAGCTGGACCGGATGGCCGAGGCCGACGTCACCGGGGAGGAGCTCGCGCGCGCCCACGGGCAGATCTGCGGCGGCACCGTGCTGGGCATGGAGTCCACGGGCGCCCGCATGTCCCGGCTGGGACGGGCCGAGCTGGTCACGGGGGAGTACGTGGACCTGGCGGCCTCCCTCGCCCGGGTCCGCGAGGTCGACGCCGGCCAGGTCCGGGCCGTGGCCGCGCGCCTGGCCGCGGGGGACCGGGCGCGCGTCGTCGTCGCCCCGGCCTGACCTCGGCCACGGCCGCCGGGGCGGGCCGCGTAGGCTGGAGGCCATGACCGAGACCCGCACCCCCTCCGCCGTGTCCGCTCCCGACGACGTCCCGCGCGTCGCGATCCTGGGCGCCCGTGGCCGCATGGGCCGCCACGCGGTGCCCGCGGTGCGAGCGGCCGAGGGGCTGGAGCTCGTGGCCGAGCTCGGCTCGCAGGACCGCCTGGACGCGGTGCTCGACGCCGGCGCCACGCACGTCCTGGACCTCACGGTGCCGGACGCCTCGCCCGAGAACGTGGCCTTCGCCGTGGAGCACGGGCTGCACACGGTCGTCGGCACGTCGGGCTGGGTGCCCGAGCGCCGCGAGCGCCTCGAGGCGCAGCTGACTGAGCACCCGGGGGTGGGCGTGCTGATCGCCCCGAACTTCTCGGTCGGCTCGGTGCTGGCCTCGGCGTTCGCCGCGCAGGCGGCGCGGTACTTCGAGTCCGTCGAGCTCGTCGAGCTGCACCATCCGGACAAGGTGGACGCCCCGTCGGGCACGGCCGTGCGGACCGCCGAGCTCATCGGCGCGGCCCGGGACGCGGCCGGCGTGCCCGTCTCCCCGGACGCCACCGAGCACGACCCGGACGGCGCGCGCGGCGCCGTCGTCCACGGCGTGCACGTGCACGCGGTGCGCCTGCGTGGCCTGGAGGCGCACCAGGAGGTGCTGCTGGGCGGGCCGGGCGAGCAGCTCGTGGTCCGGCACGACGCATTCGACCGCGGCGCCTACATGCCCGGCGTCGTCCTCGGCCTGCGGACCGTGGCCTCCCGCCCGGGTCTGACCTACGGACTGGACGGATACCTGGACCTTGGCTGAGCCCTCCCGCACCCCCGACGACGGCGCCGTGGGCCCGACCGCGCACGCCGCCCGTGCCCGCCGCTCGACCGTGATGAGCAAGGTGTGGGTCGGCTTCGTCTGCCTGCTCGTGCTGCTGTTCGCCGGGTTCGCCCTCAACGCGTCCGTCGCGCTGGTGCGCGCCCCGCAGCCGCTGGCCAAGGCGATCGGCGTGGGCGTCATCCTCGTGGTGCTGGTGACCGTGGCCGTCCTGGCCCGCGAAGTGTGGTTCGGCCGCCAGACCGAACGCCTGGCCGACCAGCTCGAGGCCGAGGGCGGACTGCCGGAGGACGACCTGCCGCGCTCGCCGGGCGGCCGGATCGACCGGGAGGCCGCCGACGCCCAGTTCGAGCTGTACCGCGTGGAGGCCGAGGCCGCACCGCGCGACTGGCGCGCCCGCTACCGCCTCGCCCTGGCCTACGACGCCTCGGGCGACCGCCGCCGCGCCCGCGAGGCGGCCCGGGAGGCCGTCCGCCTGCACCGCGCCGGCTGACGCGGCCCACGCGTCGCTCAGCGCCCTCCGACGGCCCGTTCCCCACCCGCCCGGGAGAGCCGGGCCATCACGGCCTCGAGCGGACCCCGTCGGCCGCTGAGCTCGGCGGCCAGCCCGGCCGCGAGGCTCAGCACGACGAGGGCGGCGAGCAGCGCCCCGTCGGCCGGATCGAGTCCGGTCGCGTCCACGAGCGCGAGCACCACGAGGTGCCCCACGTAGAGCGTGAGCGGGATGCGCCCCGCACCCACGAGCGGGCGCAGCGCGGCGTGCCCGACCAGCGGCCGGGCCAGCAGGCAGGCGCCCAGCACGGCGCAGGCCCAGCCCGCCGCGAGCACGGCGGCCACCACGGACCCGGAGTGCGGGGTCGGCAGGGCGAGCCACAGCGGATCCGGGATCAGCAGCGCGAGCCGCGGCTCGCCCGTGCGCAGCGTGAGCGCCGTCTCGGCCGGGTCCGTGCCGATCGCCGCGGCGACGCGCCCGACCGTGCCCGGAGCCCGCAGCACCGCCGCACCGACGACGCCGGCCGCCGCCCACGCCGCGGCCCCGCCGCCGAGGATCCCGGCGGCCACGCGGGGCCGGTCCAGCGGCAGCCGCCCCAGGGCCAGCCCCAGCACGAGGAACGCGCCCCAGGACAGGACGGGGTAGTAGCCCGTGAGCGTCAGATCGGCCAGCAGCAGCCCGGGACGCAGCAGGTCCGCGGGGCCGGGGGAGAGCCAGAGCCGCCCGCCCACGAAGAACTCCTGGCGCCCCACGACGGCCTGCACGGCCGCGACCACCGCGAACACCAGCACCGGCCCGAGCACGAGCCACGCCCCCGCGATCACCCCCAGGGTGCGGGCACGCAGGCCCAGCAGGGGCAGCGCGAGCAGGAAGAGCAGGGCGTAGTGGCACAGGATGACGGCCACGGGGACCCCGAGCGTCCCGCACGCGAGCCCGAGCACGAACAGCAGGCCCGCGCGTCGGGCGATCCGGCGGCGCAGCGTCGCGCGCCGGGCCCCCGTGGCCGGCGTCGCGCCCCCCGTGGACAGGGCCAGCCCGACGCCGGCCAGCAGGACGAACAGCACCGAGGCGCGGCCGGCGAAGGACAGGAACGCCGGGTGCGGCGCCCCGTCCGCCGTCGCCGGGTCGAGGACGTGGACGGTGATCATGCCGAGCAGGGCGATTCCGCGGGCCGCGTCGACGCCGGGCAGCCGGCGACGCGCGGGCCGGTCCGGGCGGACGGCGGCGGGGGGCGGGGCGGGACGCAGGGCGGGCTCCTCTCGAGTCGCCGCGCGTCGCGGAGGGGCCACGGACGGCGCGGGCCCCCAGTCTCGCAGGTAGGGTGGGGCCCATGAGTGCCGTCCGTTCCGCCGTCATCCCCTCCGAGCTGCTCTTCGGCACGGTCGTGCCCGCCATGGTCACCCCCATGACGGACGAGGGCGCCGTGGACCTCGAGGCGGCCGCCGCGCTGGCCGAGCACCTGGTGGACCGCGGGGCCGACGGCCTCGTGGTCACCGGCACCACCGGCGAGACCTCCACGCTCACGGACGACGAGAACGTGGCGATGTTCCGCACCGTCGTCGAGGCCGTGGGGGACCGCGCCAGGGTCGTGGCCGGCACCGGCACCAACGACACGGCGCACACCCTCGAGCTGTCCCGCCGCGCGGCCGAGACGGGCGTGGACGGGCTGCTGCTCGTCACCCCGTACTACAACAAGCCCAACCAGGCCGGCATCCGCGCGCACTTCGAGGCCGTGGCCGACGGCGTGGACCTGCCGATCATGCTCTACGACATCCCGGGCCGCTCCGTGATGCCGATCGAGCCCGAGACGATCATCGCGCTCGCGCAGCACCCCAACATCCGTGCGCTCAAGGACGCGAAGGGGGGCCTGCAGTCCACCACCACCGTCCTGGCGCACACAGACCTCGACCTCTACTCCGGCGACGACGGCGCGACCCTGCCGCTCATGGCGCTCGGCGCCGTCGGGGTCGTCTCGGTGGCCGCGCACGCGGCCCCCGAGCTGTACCGCCAGCTCGTGGACGCCGTCCACGCCGGCGACCTGGCCGGTGCCCGTGATCACCACTTCGCGCTGGACCCCGTCCAGCGCGGCATCATGACCCACGTCCAGGGCGCGGTGGCCGCGAAGGCCGTCCTCGCCGCCCAGGGCGTCATCCCGTCCGCAGCCGTGCGGCTGCCCCTCGTCCAGGCCACGCCGGACGAGCTCTCCGTCATCCGAGCCGACCTCGCGGAGGCCGGCATCACCTTCTAGAAGGGACCCGTTCCATGACCGCAGGCACCCGCCTGTCCACCCCGCCCAAGCTCAAGCGGGGCACCTGCCGCATCGTCCAGCTGGGCGGCCTCGAGGAGGTCGGCCGCAACATGGTCACCTTCGAGATCGACGGCAAGATCCTCATCGTCGACTGCGGCGTCCTCTTCCCCGAGGAGCACCAGCCCGGCGTCGACCTGATCCTGCCGGACTTCGACTACATCCGGGACCGCGTGGACGACGTCGTCGGCATCGTCCTGACCCACGGCCACGAGGACCACATCGGTGCCGTGCCGTACCTGCTGCGCCTGCGCGACGACATCCCCGTGATCGGCTCCAAGCTGACCCTCGCCCTGATCGAGGCCAAGCTCGAGGAGCACCGGATCAAGCCGCGCACCCGCGTGGTCAAGGAAGACGACATCGTCGAGTTCGGCCCGTTCGAGTGCGAGTTCGTGGCCGTGAACCACTCGATCCCGGACGCGCTCGCCGTCGCCATCCACACGGACGCCGGCACCATCCTGCACACCGGCGACTTCAAGATGGACCAGCTGCCGCTCGACGGCCGCATCACGGACCTGCGTGCCTTCGCCCGACTCGGCGAGGAGGGCGTGGACCTGTTCATGACCGACTCCACGAACGCCGAGGTCCCGGGGTTCACCACCACGGAGGCGGAGATCGGCCCCACCCTCGAGCGCTACTTCGCCACGGCGAAGCGCCGCATCGTGGTGGCCTCGTTCTCCTCCCACGTGCACCGCGTCCAGCAGGTCCTCGACGCCGCCCACAAGCACGGTCGCAAGGTCGCCTTCGGCGGGCGCTCCATGATCCGCAACATGACCATCGCGGCGAAGCTCGGCTACCTCAACGTGCCGAACGGGATCCTCGTGGACATCCGCAAGGTGGACAAGTACCGCGACGACGAGATCGTGCTCATGGTCACCGGCTCCCAGGGCGAGCCGATGGCGGCCCTGTCCCGCATGGCCAACGGGGACCACCAGGTGCAGCTGGAGGAGGGCGACCTCGTCGTGCTGGCCTCCTCCCTGATCCCGGGCAACGAGAACTCCGTGTTCCGCGTGATCAACGGGCTCATGAAGCTCGGCGCGACCGTGGTGCACAAGGGCATGGCCAAGGTGCACGTCTCCGGCCACGCCTCCGAGGGCGAGCTGCTGTACTGCTACAACATCGTCGAGCCCGAGTTCGTGATGCCGGTGCACGGCGAGACCCGCCACCTGATCGCCAACGGCCGGATCGCGGAGAAGACCGGCGTGCCGGCCGAGAACGTCATCCTGGCCGGCAACGGCACCGTGGTGGACATGACCGACGGCCTCGTGAAGGTCGTCGGCGAGGTGGAGTGCGGCTACGTGTACGTGGACGGCTCCTCCGTGGGCGAGATCTCCGACTCGGACCTCAAGGACCGCCGTGTCCTGGGCGAGGAGGGCTTCATCTCGATCATCACGGTGGTCAACCGGCAGACCGGCACGATCGTGTCCGGCCCGGACGTCCACGCCCGCGGCGTCGCCGAGGACGAGAAGGTGTTCGAGGAGATCAAGCCGAAGATCGTCCGGGCGCTCGAGGAGGCCGTGCAGTCCAGCAAGGACCACACCGCCCACCAGCTCCAGCAGGTGGTCCGCCGGACCGTCGGCACGTGGGTCAACCGCAAGCTGCGCCGCCGCCCGATGATCATCCCGGTGGTCCTGGAGGCCTGACCGCTCCGGGTCGCCATGCCTGCCGTGTCCGCGGTTCGCGGTAGTTTGGTGGGCATGGCGACCCGTACTTCCCCCACGCGTTCGTCGTCCTCCTCCGCCACGTCCCGCTCCGGCTCCGCCGGACGCCGAGGCTCCGGACGGAAGGGGTCGACCGCGACCGTCCCCGAGGCCGACCGGCCCGCCGCGCCCCTGCGCGCCCTGCACACCCTGTGGATGGGGTTGGCCACACCGGTCGGTGCGGGCTTCCGCAAGCTCGGCCCGGACGTGCGCATCGACCGCGAGGAACGCCGTGACGGCACCGGCCTGCTCCTGCTGCTGCTCGCCGCGCTGATCGCGGCCGTGGAGTGGTGGGGCCTGCGCGGCACCGCCGTCGGCCGCGTGGTGCACGGGGTGGTGGGCGGCACCGTCGGGTGGTTCGCCCTCCTGGTGCCGATCGCCCTGCTCGTCGTGGCCGTGCGCTGCTTCCGCCACGCCACGGACCATCGCGCCAACGGGCGCATCATCATCGGCCTGCTCATGGCCACCGTCGCGGGCTCCGGCATCGCCCACCTCGTGGGCGGCGTGCCCTCGGCCGCCGAGGCCTTCGAGGACATGCTCGGCGCCGGGGGCATGGTCGGCTACCTGGCGACGGCGCCGCTGGCCTCCCTTCTGACGCCCGTGCCCGTCTGGGTCCTCATGATCCTGCTGGCCTTCTTCTCGGTGCTCGTGCTCACCGCGACGCCCGTCGGCGCGATCCCGCAGCGGATCGCGGGCGGCTACGACTGGCTCACGGGCCAGGACCCCGAGGGCGCCTCCGAGCAGCGGGCCGCCCGCCGCGCCGAGCGGCGCCGGGCGCGTGAGGTGCGCCGCGAGGCCGAGGACCTCGCGACCCCGCTCTCCGTGGACGCGGAGACCGGGCGCACCCACCCGGACCACGACCAGTCCTACCGGGACGGCCCGGCCGCCGGCGCCCACGCCGCCGGGGCCTCCCGCCCCGGCCTGTTCGCGCGCCTGTTCGGCGGGCGCCGGGCACGCGAGGAGCAGGCCGCGGACGCCGCCCCGGAGCACACCGCCAGCACCGCCTACGACTCCCCGGTGATCCACGAGGCCGAGGCCGGCTCCCACGCCGCCCCCGAGGCGGAGACCACCCAGGTCCTGCCCCGGCCCGCCCCCCGGCGGGCCGCTCGCGGGGAGCAGGGCGTGTTCGACGCCGAGCGGGCCGCCGCGGACGCGCGTGACGCGGGCCGGGACGCCTCGGACGACTTCGACCCGTGGGTGGACGAGGACGACGCGCCCGAGGACGCGGACGCCGAGCCGCAGCCGCCCGCCGGAGTGCGCCGGCCCACGGCCGCGGACCGCGCCCTCGAACAGGTCCGCGAACACGCCCGCGCCCAGCGCGAGGCCGCCGCGCCCCAGGAGGGGGACGCGGGGGAGGACACCCCGTTCGCCCTGGACGACGCCCCGGGCCAGGGCTCCGGGGCCGCCGCGCCGTCGTCGTCCTCCGCCGTGCCCGCCCGCACCCCCGCACCGGTGCCGCCGGTGACCGCCGAGCCGGCCCGCGGCACCCAGTCCGAGCTGGGCGGGGACGTGTCCTACACGCTGCCGCAGTCGGCCCTGCTCCCGGCCGGCCCCCAGCCGAAGGAGCGCTCCGAGGCCAACGACCGGGTCGTCGCCGCGCTGACCACCACGTTCACCGAGTTCAAGGTGGACGCCCAGGTCACCGGGTTCTCCCGCGGGCCGACGGTGACGCGGTACGAGGTCGAGGTCGCCCCCGGCACCAAGGTGGAGAAGGTGACGGCGCTGGAGAAGAACATCGCGTACGCGGTGGCCTCCTCGGACGTGCGGATCCTCAGCCCCATCCCGGGCAAGCGCGCGATCGGCATCGAGATCCCCAACACGGACAAGGAGGTCGTGGCCCTCGGCGACGTCCTGCGCTCGCAGGCCGCCCAGCGCACCGACCACCCGATGGTGATGGGCGTCGGCAAGGACGTGGAGGGCGGCTACGTGGTGGCCAACCTCGCGAAGATGCCCCACCTGCTCGTGGCGGGTGCCACCGGCGCCGGCAAGTCCTCGTTCGTGAACTCGATGATCACCTCGATCCTCATGCGCTCCACCCCGGACGAGGTGCGCATGGTGATGGTGGACCCCAAGCGCGTCGAGCTCACCGCGTACGAGGGCGTGCCCCACCTGGTCACCCCGATCATCACGAGCCCGAAGAAGGCGGCCGAGGCGCTGCAGTGGGTCGTCAAGGAGATGGACACCCGCTACGACGACCTCGCGGCGTTCGGCTACAAGCACGTGGACGACTTCAACAAGGCCGTCCGGGCCGGCCAGGTGAAGCTGCCGCCGGACTCCAAACGCGTGCTGCGCCCGTACCCGTACCTGCTGGTCATCGTGGACGAGCTCGCGGACCTGATGATGGTCGCCCCGCGCGACGTCGAGGACGCGATCGTGCGCATCACCCAGCTGGCCCGTGCGGCCGGCATCCACCTCGTGCTCGCCACGCAGCGGCCGTCCGTGGACGTGGTCACGGGCCTGATCAAGGCCAACGTGCCCTCCCGCATGGCGTTCGCGACGTCGTCGGTCACGGACTCGCGCGTTGTCCTGGACCAGCCCGGCGCGGAGAAGCTGCTCGGCCAGGGCGACGCCCTGTTCCTGCCGATGGGCAAGTCCAAGCCCATGCGCGTGCAGGGGGCGTGGGTCAACGAGTCCGAGATCCACGCCGTCGTGGAGCACGTGAAGTCGCAGATGCAGGTCCAGTACCGCGAGGACGTGATCCCCGAGAAGACCGAGAAGGTCATCGACGAGGACATCGGCGACGATCTGGACCTGCTCCTGCAGGCCGTCGAACTCGTGGTCACCACGCAGTTCGGCTCCACGTCCATGCTGCAGCGCAAGCTGCGGGTGGGCTTCGCGAAGGCCGGCCGCCTCATGGACCTCATGGAGTCCCGTGGCGTCGTGGGCCCCTCCGAGGGCTCCAAGGCCCGCGACGTGCTGGTCAAGCCCGACGACCTCGCGGACGTGCTCGCCACCATCTCCGGAGACACCCCGCCCTCGGCCGCATCCGGCGACGGCGACGCCTCGGCGTCGGCCGGTCCGCGCGACCTGGTGCAGGAGGACCTGGACTCGCGCCCGGCCGCCGTGGACTGGAACGATGAGGACGACGACGAGGGATCGGAGGACGCGTGGCAGCTGACGGGCAGATGAGCACGGCGGGCGGGGCGCAGCGCGTGTCCGCCTGGAACCTGCCGAACATCCTGACCTCGGTGCGCATCCTGATGGTGCCCTTCTTCGCCTGGGCGCTGTGGGCCGGCGGGCCGTGGGGCGGCGACTCGCTCGTCGCCCGCTGGCTCGCGCTGGCGCTGTTCGCGGCGGCCATGTACACCGACAAGCTCGACGGGGACATCGCCCGCGCCCGCGGGCTGATCACCGACTTCGGCAAGATCGCGGACCCCATCGCGGACAAGCTGCTCACGGGCACGGCCCTCGTGCTGTTCTCCCTGCTGGGGGAGCTGTGGTGGTGGGTGACCATCGTGATCCTGGTGCGCGAATGGGGCATCACCCTGATGCGCTTCGTGGTGATCCGTTACGGCGTGATGCCGGCCGGCCGTGGCGGCAAGCTCAAGACCGTGTTGCAGACCGTGGGCATCGGCCTGCTGCTCCTGCCCCTGGCCCCGCTCGTGGGCGGCTGGTGGCCGTGGGCCGGCTGGGTGGTCATCGGGGCCGCCACCGTGCTGACGGTGCTGACCGGCCTGGAGTACGTGAAGGACGCGTGGGTCCTGCGGCGGGACGCCCTCGCCGCCCAGCGGGGGGCCTGAGGCGATGACCATGGCGGCGGCCCGGGATGTGGTGCACGCGCTCGCGGAGGCGGGCCTCACGGTGGCGACGGGGGAGTCCCTCACCGCCGGCCTGCTGGCCGCGCGCCTGGCCGACGTCCCCGGGGCGTCGGCGGTGCTGCACGGCGGCGTGGTGGCCTACCAGAACGCCGTGAAGACCGGCCTGCTGGGCGTGCCCGAGGACCTGCTCGCGCGGGTCGGGGCGGTGGACGCGGACGTGGCCCGGCGGATGGCCCTCGGCGCCCGCGCGGCCCTGGGCGCCGACGTCGGCGTGGCCACCACGGGCGTCGCCGGGCCCGAGCCCCACCAGGGCCAGCCGGTGGGCACCGTGTGGCTCGGCCTGGCCGTGTCCGACGCGGACGCGAGCGCGCTGGACGTGCTCGGCGGCGAGCGCGACGGCGCGGCCACCGCGATCCTCCTCCGGCTCGACGGCGACCGGGCCGCGATCCGGGAGGCCACCGTCGCCGCGGGGTTGCAGGCCCTGACGCGCCTGCTCGACGGCCGCGGCCCCTGAGGCGGCACGGGGGCTTCGACCGACCCGCCTCGGCGCCCCGTCCCTGGTGCCGGCCCGCCCCGCCGCGTAGGTTCGGCGCGATGGAGACCGCATCGCCTCCCACCCCGCCCGAGCGTGCACCGCAGGACGGCGACGACGCCCCGGGCCCCCGCGTCATCGGCCTCGTGGCCGACCCGGGCACCCCGTGGGCGCTCGTGCGCCGCATCGCCGGGGACGTCGAGGACCGGCTCGACGAACGCCTGCCGCAGCCCGGCGGCTGGCGGGTCGAGACACGTCAGGAGTCGCTGCCGGTCGGTGCGACCGGGGGCATGGTCCTGGAGGAGCCGGTCCGCTCCCTCGCGGACGGTCAGGGATGGGACACGGTGGTCGCCGTCGTCGACCTGCCCCGGTTCGACGACCGGCGCGGCGTGGTGGCGGACGTCGTGCCGCAGCTGCGGGTCGGCGTCGTGTGCGTCCCGGCGCTGGGGGTCATCACTCCGGCCCGCCGGCTGCGGGAGACGGTGCTGCGGATCGTCGAGCACATCGACACCGCCCCGCACGTGGACCCGCCGGACGGGGAGCTGGATGTGCAGTCCTGGGATGAGTCCGGCGAGGTGGAGGAGGACGGCGGCCGGCCCCCGGCGGACGAGCCCCCCGAGCCCGACACGGACGCCCTGCGGGGCATCGCCCCGCTGGGCGACGTCGACGCGGACGTGACCACGACCACCGGGATGGGCGGCGGGTCCCGGCGCACGTCCACGGTGTACGTGAAGGGCTGGACGGGCACGCTGCGTCTGCTGGCCGGGATGGTGATGGCCAACCGGCCGCTGCTCATGCCGCGGGACATGACGTTCACGATCGCCTCGGCCAGCGCGGCCGGTGCCTACGGCGTGTTCTTCGGCTCCATCTGGGTGCTCTCCAGCGTGATGTCCCCGGGGCGGCTCGCGGCGGTCAGCGTGCTGTCCGTGGTGCTGCTGGTGGCGTGGCTGGTCACCACGAACGGTCTGTGGACGCACGGTGCGGCCCACCGGCACAGCTCGCGGCTGGACAACCTCTCCACCGTGCTCACCGTGGGCCTGGCCTGCACCGTCGTCTACGTGCTGCTCTTCGTGACGCTGCTGCTGGTCGCGCTCATGATCATCCCCGTGGAGTATCTGGGGGAGGAGCTCGAGCAGCCCAGCGGCGTGGGCGACTACGTCCGGCTCGTGTGGCTCGCGGCGTCGATGGGCACGATGGCCGGAGCCGTCGGCTCGAGCCTGGACGACTCCGACCGCATCCGGAACGCCACCTACTCGCTGCGGGAACGGCATCGGCGCTCGGAGCGGCACGAGGGCGACGGGGCCGCCGAGGGCCCGACGGCGGGGGAGGCTGTGCCCCGGGAATGAACGCGACCCCGCCCGACGTTGAATGTAACGAGTCAAGAAGAGTGCCTCGCGGGATCAGGCCCGCGGCCCGGCACCCTTCAGGAAAAGTCCAGGAGCAGGCGATAGACATGATGCGACATCCCGTCCATTCCCACGGAATCACGCGCTGGGTCGATGACCAGCCCCGTCCCCGCGCGGCCGCCCCCGACATCAAGGAGCGCAGCATGCCCCTCCTCCGCCACGAGATCGGCGACGTCCTGCGCGACGTCCGGCAGCTCCAGGGCCGCACCCTGCGCGAGGTCTCGCACGACGCCCGTGTCTCGCTCGGCTACCTGTCGGAGGTGGAGCGCGGCCAGAAGGAGGCCTCCTCCGAGCTGCTGGCCTCGATCTGCCAGGCGCTGGACATCCCGCTGTCCTACCTGCTGCGGGAGGTCTCGGACCGGCTCGTGGAGCAGGAGGGCATGGTCGTCCCGGACACCCTGCCGGACGACCTCACGGACCCGAGCCTGGGCTCGCTGGCCGGCCGCTGACCCCGCCATCCCCACGGCGCGGGCGCCCCGTCTCGGGGCGCCCCCGCCGTCTGCGTCCCCGTCCCTGACCCCGCGACCGACAACAGAGAGGACCGCCCGTGCGCGAGAGCGAGTTCCGCCGGCTGATGGACGAGGAGTTCGGCCCCGCCCGGGCCGGCCTCGTGGCCGACTCCCTGCACCTGCCCGGCCTGGACACCACCGCGACGGCGGCGCTCGCCGCCGGTGTGGACCCGCGGCGGGTGTGGCTGGCGGTCTGCGACCTGCATGAGATCCCGCAGGAGCGGCGTCTCGGTCGGGACGTGCCGCCGAAACGCTGACGGCGCGACGCGCTGGCGGGGGCACGGCCCCTGTTCGAACACGTGTTCGAAGAATGCGGTAGAGTCCTGCACAGCAGTGCGACGGGGTGATCTCGTGCACAGGCGGGGCGGGCCACGCTTATCGTGTCCGCCGCCCCCCGTAGATTCACGGACATGACCGAGGCGGGCGCTCCAGCGTCCGCGGCAGCACCACCAGAGCTAGGGGTGAAGGATGAGCAAGGTGACGGATCGCGAGAAGGCCCTCGAGGCCGCTCTCGCCCAGATCGACAAGCAGTTCGGCAAGGGTTCCGTCATGCGGCTGGGGGACCAGACCCAGGCACCCGTCGAGGTCATCCCCACGGGCTCGGTGGCCATGGACGTGGCCCTGGGCATCGGCGGCCTGCCGCGCGGCCGCGTGGTGGAGATCTACGGCCCGGAGTCCTCGGGCAAGACCACCCTGGCCCTGCACGCGGTGGCCAACGCGCAGCGCAACGGCGGCATCGCGGCCTTCATCGATGCGGAGCACGCCCTGGACCCGGTCTACGCCCGCCAGCTCGGGGTGGACACGGACGCCCTGCTGGTCAGCCAGCCGGACACCGGCGAGCAGGCCCTGGAGATCATGGACATGCTCGTCTCCTCGGGCACCCTGGACATCGTCGTCATCGACTCCGTGGCCGCGCTGACCCCGCGCGCCGAGATCGAGGGCGAGATGGGCGACTCCCACGTCGGCCTGCAGGCCCGCCTCATGTCCCAGGCGCTGCGCAAGGTGACCGGCCGCCTGCACCAGACCAAGACCACGGCCATCTTCATCAACCAGCTGCGCGAGAAGATCGGCGTGTTCTTCGGCTCCCCGGAGACCACCACGGGCGGCAAGGCGCTCAAGTTCTATGCGTCCGTGCGCATCGACGTCCGCCGCATCGAGACCCTCAAGGAGGCCGGCAACCCCGTCGGCAACCGCACCCGCGTGAAGATCGTCAAGAACAAGATGGCCCCGCCCTTCAAGCAGGCCGAGTTCGACATCCTCTACGGGGTCGGCATCTCCCGCGAGGGCGGCCTGATCGACATGGGTGTCGAGGAGGGCATCGTCAAGAAGTCCGGCGCGTGGTTCACCTATGACGGGGACCAGCTCGGGCAGGGCAAGGAGAACGCCCGTCGCTTCCTCAAGGACAACCCGGACCTCGCCAACGAGATCGAGGAGCGCATCCTCACGAAGCTCGGCATCGGCGTGGCCCCGGAGGCCGAGGACGACGAGGCCCCGGCCCTGACCGCGGTTCCGGGGGACACCGCGGCCGGATGACCCGATCGCGCCGGAACGTCGGAGGCGGGGCCGCCCACCGGTCGGAGACGACCGGCCGGAGCGGCTCCGCTCCCGGTGCGTCCGCGTTCGACGACGCCCGGGACTCGGACGTGGGCCGGATGTGGCTCGATCTGGCCGGCGCACCGGAGCCGACGTCGTCCGACGCGGACGCCACGGAGGCCGCGCGGAACGCCGTGCCCGCGCACGATGCCGGGACCCCCGCGGGGGACGTCCCGGATCCCGCCCCCGGCGTGGCACCGGATCTCGGGGCCCTGCTGACTCGCGCGAGCGACCTGCCCAGCCCCGCGCCCGGCGCCGGGCCCCGGACGCTGCCCTGGTCCGGGCGCGAGGACACCCGGGAGGACACCGAGCGCCGGGGCCGGAAGCGGGCCACCACCACGCCCTCGCGGCGTGGCCGCCCGCGCGACGAGGGCCGCCCGGCCGTGGATCCCCGCCCCGCCGTCGAGACCGACCGCCCCCGACGTCGCCCCGGCCCGGCGCCCCTGCCCACCGCACCGCGTGAGCGCGAGGAGGCCGCACGCGAGGTCGTCCTGCGCCAGCTCGCCCTGGGCCCCCGCTCCCGCGGCCAGCTCGAACGCAAGCTCGCCGAGCGCCAGGCCGAGCCCGAGCTGATCGAGCGCGTCCTCGACCGCTTCGAGGAGGTGCGCCTCGTGGATGACGCCGCCTTCGCCGAGGTCTGGGTCCGCAGCCGTCACCGAAGCAAGGGCCTGGCGCGCCGTGCCCTCGGGCACGAGCTCCAGCAGAAGGGTGTGGACCGGGAGATCGCCGCCGAGGCGCTCGAGGCCATCGACGGCGAGGACGAGCGGGCCGCCGCCCTCGACCTCGTGCGCCGACGGCTGCGGGGCCGCACCGTCCCCGGCGGCGCCTCGCCGGAGGCCCGGGCCGAGCGGGACAAGGTGACCCGCCGCCTCGTCGGCATGCTGGGACGCAAGGGCTACGGCGGCGGCCTCGCGTTCGCCGTCGTGAAGGAGGTCCTCGCCGAGCACGAGGAGTGAGCGGACCCGGGCCGCGCCCGGAGTTCCTAGAATGGTGCGGTGACTCTGACGGACCCCACCCCCCGCACCACCCCGCTCGCGCAGGACGGCGCCGCCGCGCGCCCGCACGAGGGCCTGACCTATGAGGTCCGCACCTTCGGCTGCCAGATGAACGTGCACGACTCCGAGCGCATCTCCGGCCTGCTCGAGTCCACCGGCTACGCCCCGGTCGCCGAGGACGCCCAGGCCGACCTCGTGGTCTTCAACACGTGCGCGGTCCGCGAGAACGCGGACAACCGCCTGTACGGCAACCTCGGCAACCTGCGTGCGGTGAAGGACGCGCACCCGGGCATGCAGATCGCCGTCGGCGGGTGCCTCGCCCAGAAGGACCAGGCCGCCATCCAGCGCAGGGCCCCGTGGGTGGACGTCGTCTTCGGAACCCACAACATCGGCTCCCTGCCCGTGCTGCTGGAGCGCTCGCGCCACAACGCCGAGGCCGAGATCGAGATCCTCGAGTCGCTCGAGGTGTTCCCCTCCACCCTGCCCACCAAGCGCGACTCCACCCACTCCGGCTGGGTGTCCATCTCCGTGGGCTGCAACAACACGTGCACGTTCTGCATCGTCCCGTCGCTGCGCGGCAAGGAGAAGGACCGCCGCCCCGGGGAGATCCTCGCCGAGGTGCAGGCGCTCGTCGACGCCGGCGCCGTCGAGGTCACGCTGCTGGGCCAGAACGTGAACACCTACGGCGTCGAGTTCGGCGACCGCGGCGCGTTCGCCAAGCTGCTGCGCGCGTGCGGGGAGATCGAGGGCCTCGAACGCGTCCGCTTCACCAGCCCCCACCCGGCCGCGTTCACGGACGACGTCATCGACGCGATGGCCGAGACCCCCAACGTCATGCCGCAGCTGCACATGCCCCTGCAGTCGGGCTCGGACAAGGTGCTCAAGGACATGCGCCGCTCCTACCGGTCCGCGAAGTTCCTGCGGATCCTGGAGAAGGTGCGCGAGCGCATCCCGCACGCCGCCATCACCACGGACATCATCGTCGGCTTCCCCGGGGAGACCGAGGAGGACTTCGCCGAGACGATGCGCGTGGTCGAGGCCTCCCGCTTCTCCTCCGCGTTCACCTTCCAGTACTCCATCCGCCCCGGGACCCCCGCCGGGGAGATGGACCACCAGGTGCCCAAGGCCGTCGTCCAGGAGCGCTTCGAGCGCCTCGTGGCCCTGCAGGACCGGATCTCGGCCGAGGAGATGGCCACGCTCGTCGGCACCCGCCAGGAGCTGCTCGTCACCGCCGACTCCGGCTCCAAGGCCGCGGAGCGCGGCCGCCTGTCCGGGCGCGCACCCGACAACCGGCTCGTGCACTTCTCCGTGCCCGCCGGCGCCGAGACCCCCCGCCCCGGCGACTTCGTCACCGTGACGGTCACCGAGGCCCACCCGTTCTTCGCCGTCGCCGACCCGACCGCACAGGACTACGTCCTGCGCCGCTCCCGCGCCGGCGATGCGTGGGACCGCGCCCAGGCCGAATCGTGCGGCGCGCCGGCCCCCGGCACGGCGGGCGGCTCCGGTGCCACGAGCCTCGGCATGCCGACCCTGCGCCCGCGGTCCTGATGCCCGCCGCCGCGGCCCGGCCGCCCGTCGTCGCCGTCGTCGGGGCGACGGCGACGGGCAAGTCCGCCCTCGCCGTCGCCCTGGCGCACGCGCTGGACGGCGAGGTGGTCAACGGGGACGCCCTGCAGTTCTACCGGGGGATGGACGTGGGCACGGCGAAGGTCACCCCGGCTGAACGCGAGGGCGTCCCGCACCATCTGCTGGACGTGCTCGACGTCGGCCAGGAGGCCTCGGTGGCGGCCTTCCAGTCCGCGGCCCGCGACCTGTTCGACCAGATCCGCGCGCGGGGTCGGACCCCGATCCTCGTGGGCGGCTCCGGGCTGTACGTGCGGGCGGCGCTGGACGTGCTCGAGTTCCCGCCCACGGACCCGGCGCTGCGGGCCGAGCTGGAGGCGCGCGCGCAGCGGGAGGGCCTGGCCGGGCTGAGGGCCGAGCTGGCCGCCCTGGACCCGGTCTCGGCGGAGCGGCTGCAGGACGCCCGCCGCATCGTGCGCGCGCTGGAGGTGTGCCGGCTGACGGGCCGCCCGTTCTCCGCGTTCATGCCGGAGCGCACGTACGCCCCGGAGGTCGCCCCCGTGGTGCAGCTCGGCCTGCGCCTGGACCGGGCCGAGCTGCACCGGCGGATCGCGGCCCGGGTGGAGCGCATGCTGGCCGAGGGCCTGCTGGACGAGGTCCGCCGCCTTGACGTCCCCGGGCCGGACGGGCTGCGGCAGGGACCGACCGCGTCCCGCGCGATCGGCTACGCCCAGATGCTCGCCGTCCTCGACGGCGAGCTCACCGAGGCGGAGGCGGCCGAGCAGACCGTCGTGGCCACGCGACGCTTCGCACGACGCCAGGAGACCTGGTTCCGGGCCGACCCGCGCGTCGTCTGGCTCGACGCGCAGGGCGAGGACGTCGTGGCGGAGGCGCTCGCCGTCGTCGCCGGGGACGCCACCTAGACTGGGCCCATGACCGAGCAGCCCGCGGCGCCCGCCGCCCAGGACCCCCTCCACGCGAGCGCGCCGCGCGTGCCGTTCACGAAGGGCCATGGCACGGGCAACGACTTCGTGCTGATCGCCGACCCGGACGGCAACACGCAGCTCGACGCCCAGCGCGTCGCACGGCTGGCCGACCGGCACCGGGGGATCGGCGCCGACGGCGTCATCCGCGCCGTGCGCTCGGCACGCCTGCCGGAGGGTGAGGCGCTGCTCGCCGAGCACCCCGAGGCCGAGTGGTTCATGGACTACCGCAACGGCGACGGCTCGATCGCCGAGATGTGCGGCAACGGGGTGCGCGTCTTCGTGCACTTCCTGGTCGAGAAGGGCTTCGTGGACCTGGCCCCCGGCCGGGCGATCACCATCGGCACGCGCGCCGGCGTGAAGGCCGTGACCCGGCTCGAGCACGGCTACGCGATCGACATGGGCCCCTGGTCCTACCTCGACCCCGAGCTGGCGGAGGAGGCGGCGTCGGACTCGATGGTCCGCGCCCACGGCCTCACCGATCCGCGTCCGGCGCTGAGCGTGTCGCTGGGCAACCCCCACACCGTGGTCCCGCTGGCCTCCTTCGCCGACCTCCAGGGCCTGGACCTGGGCCGCGCCCCCGAGGTGGACCCCGCTCCGCCGCTCGGCACGAACGTCGAGTTCGTGGCCGCGCACGAGCCGCTCGTGCGCGAGGGCGTCGGCCGCGTGCGGATGCGCGTGCACGAGCGCGGGGTGGGCGAGACCCAGTCCTGCGGGACGGGCGCGTGCGCGGTGGCCGTGGCGATGCGCGCGTGGTCGGGCGACCAGGGCACCGACTCGTGGCTCGTCGAGGTGCCCGGCGGCGTGCTGGCCGTGGATGTCGTGCCGGGCCCGGAGGGGGCCGAGCACGTGGTCCTCTCGGGCCCGGCCGAGCTGGTCTTCGACGGCGAACTCACCGCCTGACCGCTGTCGTTCGGGAAACGGCAGGCCACGGACCGCTGTCGTTCGGGAAACGGCGCCTCAGCGCGCCCGCGCCACCCGCAGGATCCGGAAGCCCTTGACGCTGTTCGCCCGCTCCGCGGTGAACCGGCCGGGCGCGCGCGCCTCGAGCATCCGGCCGATCCACGGCAGCAACGAGTCCGCGCCGAGGTTCTTCTGCACCACCAGCCAGGCCTCGCCGCCGGGGGCCAGGCGTGGCAGCCACCGCTCCAGCAGGGCGTGCAGCGCCGGCTTGCCGATCCGGATGGGCGGGTTGGACCAGATGAGGTCGAACTCCGCGCCCTCGGGGACGTCCTCCGGCCGCAGTGCCACGACATTGCCGAGGCCCAGGGCCGCGGCGTTGTCGCGGGTCAGCTGCAGCGAGCGGTCGTTGACCTCCACGGCGGTCACCTCCGCCTCGGGCGACCGCAGCGCCAGCGTGAGGGCGATCGGTCCCCAGCCCGCGCCGACGTCGAGGAACCGGCCCCTCGCCGGCGGCGCGGGCACGGCCGAGAACAGGGCCGCGGTGCCCTTGTCCAGACCGTCCGGGGAGAAGATCCCGTTGGCCGTCTGGACCTCGACGTCGCGGCCGGCCAGGCGGGTCCGCAGGGTGCGGCGCCGCTCGGGCGCGGAGGGGTCGGCGTCGAAGTAGTGGGATGCGGAGCTCACGGCGACCATGGTAGCCAGCAGGTCGTCGCGGCCCTCAGCCCGACGCCGGCCCGGCCAGGTCCGCGAGGATCGCGCGCACGGCGTCGCGCCCGGCGCGGTTGGCCCCGACCGTGGACTGGGAGGGCCCGTAGCCGAGGAGGAACAGGCGCGGCTCGTCCAGGGCGCGCCCGCCCGCCACGCGGATGCCGCCGGCGGGCGTGCGCAGCCGCAGCGGAGCGAGGTGCCGGATCGCCGGCCGGAAGCCGGTGGCCCAGAGGATCACGTCCGCCGGTTCGAACGAGCCGTCGGGCATCCGCACCCCGTCCGGCTCGACGGCCGTGAACATGGGGTGGCGCACCAGCACGCCTCGCGTCTCGGCCTCGCGCACCCAGGACGAGCGGTGCATCCCGGTCGCCCCGACCACGGAGCCCGGCGGCAGGCCCGCACGGGTCCGTTCGTCCACCCCGCGCACCGACTCGGCCAGGGCGCCGGGCGCGGCCGAGTCCTGCCACTGCGGCTCGCGGCGGGTCACCCACAGGGTGTCCGCGACCGTGGAGATCTCGGCCAGCAGCTGCGTCGCCGAGACGCCCATGCCCACGATCACCACCCGCTGCCCGGCGAACTCGTCCTTGGACACGTAGTCACGGGTGTGCAGCTGCCGGCCGCGGAACGAGCGCATCCCGGGCACCGAGGGCCACCGTGGGGACGTCCAGGTGCCGGTCGCGTTGACCACGAAGTCCGCCCGCCACGTGCCCGGCGCCCCGTCCGTGCGGACGAAGAACCCGCGCGCACGTCCCGGCTCGCCGATCCGCTCGACGCGCCTCACACGCACGGGCCGCCGGATCGGCAGGGCGAACCGTGCCTCGTAATCGGCGAAGTAGGCCGGCAGCAGGGTGTTGGCGTGCGCGGCCGGGTCGGCCGGCGGCACCGGGTCGCCGGGCAGCTCGTGGATGTGGTTGACGGTGGCCATCGTGAGCGAGTCCCAGCGGTGCTGCCACGCGCCGCCCGGGGCGGTCTCCGCGTCGAGCACCACGAACGTGCCGGGGGCGTCGTCGGGGACGCCGGCGGCGCCGTCGTCGTTCGGACCCAGCCCCACGAAACCGCGGCGGCGCAGGTGGTAGGCGGCGGACAGCCCCGCCTGGCCCGCGCCGATCACGACGACGGTCGCCCGGCCCGTCCGGCCGGGCCGCGGCGGGGCGGGGGAGGGGGACGCGGTCATGCCCGCAGGATACGTGCGCGTCGTCAGCGGACCGGGCGCCGGGGCCCCTGTCGCCCACACGCGCCGCCCGGTACACTCGACGCCCATGTGGATCTTCCTGCGCTGACGCCCCCGCGTCACTGCCCGCCCCCGCCCCCTCGCGCGCCCGCCTCGGATGAGGCCGTCGAGCGCGCCCCGGCACCTGATGGAGATCCCACCATGGACGATGTGGTCCGTCCCTGCACGCCCGCCGACGAGACCTCGTGGCTGCGGTGCCGCGTGCTCACCTTCCCCATGCCGACGGAGCCGCCGCGAGATCGTCGCAGCGCGGCGCCGACCTCCGCCTAACCGGCCGTGCGCGTCACCCGCCACGTCCGCCCCCTGCGGACAGCCGCCTAACGCGTCCGCCGACCCCTCTACCCTGAGACGATCGGGTCGCCCGACCGCGGCGGCCCAGAGGAGACCATGACTGAGAAGAACCAGCACACCCCCGGCCCCCAGGGCGCCCACGGCTCCGAGGACGAGATCCAGGCCGTGATCGACCGCATCCTGGCCGCCGATGACGCTCGCCGCGCCTCCGAGCGCGAGGCGACCGGGCGCGGCTCCGCGGACAGTGTGGTCGCGGACCACGAGGACGCCCCCGACGCCGGCGCCCCGGACCGCTCCGGCGCGCTCGCGGGCCGCGCACTCGCCCTGGACGAGGGCGAGGACGGGCACACGGACGCCGACGGCGACCAGGACGAGCTCGCCGCGCGCCACTCCCTCAAGCGCGTGCAGGGTTTGTCCACCGAGCTCGAGGACATGACCGAGGTCGAGTACCGCCAGCTGCGCCTGGAGCGCGTGGTGCTGGCGGGCGTCTGGACCGAGGGCTCCGCGGAGGATGCGGAGAACTCCCTGCGGGAGCTCGCCGCGCTCGCCGAGACCGCGGGCTCGGAGGTGCTCGACGGCGTCATCCAGCGCCGCGCCACCCCGGACCCGGCCACGTTCCTCGGCAAGGGCAAGGCGCAGGAGCTCGCCGAGATCGTGGCGCTCTCCGGTGCGGACACCGTGGTGGTGGACTCCGAGCTCGCCCCGTCTCAGCGTCGCGCGCTGGAGGACGTGGTGCGGGTGAAGGTGATCGACCGGACCGCGCTGATCCTGGACATCTTCGCCCAGCACGCGAGCTCGCGTGAGGGCCGCGCCCAGGTCGAGCTCGCGCAGCTCGAGTACCTGCTGCCGCGCCTGCGCGGCTGGGGCGAGTCCATGTCCCGGCAGGCCGGCGGCCGTGCCGCCGCCGGCGAGGGCATCGGCTCCCGCGGCCCCGGCGAGACCAAGATCGAGCTGGACCGCCGCCGCATCCGCACCCGCATGGCGAAGCTGCGCCGGGACATCGCCGGGATGAAGCCGGCACGCGAGGCCAAGCGCGCCAACCGTCGTCGCAACCGGGTGCCGTCCGTGGCGATCGCCGGATACACCAACGCCGGCAAGTCGTCCCTGCTCAACCGCCTCACCCACGCCGGGGTGCTCGTGGAGAACGCCCTGTTCGCCACGCTGGACCCCACCGTGCGCAGGGCCATGACGCCGGACGGCATCGGCTACACCCTCTCGGACACGGTCGGCTTCGTGCGGAACCTGCCCACGCAGCTGGTCGAGGCGTTCCGCTCCACCCTCGAGGAGGTCGCGGACGCGGACGTCATCCTGCACGTCGTGGACGGCTCACACCCGGACCCGGAGGGCCAGATCGCCGCGGTGCGCTCCGTGTTCGCGGAGGTGGACGCGCACCGGATCCCCGAGATCATCGTGCTGAACAAGGCGGACGCGGCGGACCCGGCCGTCGTCGCCCGGATCCGGTCCAAGGAGCCCCACGCCGTGGTGGTCTCCGCGCGCACCGGCGAGGGCATCGACGAGCTCGAGCGCGCCATCGCGGCCACCATCCCGCGGCCGGACGTGCGGCTCGAACTGCTGATCCCGTTCACCCGGGGTGAGCTGGTCTCCCGCCTCCACTCGGCGGACGCGGAGATCCTGGCCGAGGGCTACGAGGAGGGCGGCACCCGCCTGTCCGTGCTGGTCCGTGAGGACATCGCGCCGGACTTCGCCGAGTTCGTCGTGGAGGCGGACGCGTTGTGAGCGGCGGGGCGGAGGAAGTCGGGGCGGGCGGCGCGCAGCCCCGCACGGAGCACGAGCGCGAGGCACTGCGCCTGCTGGACGCCGCGGTGCAGGCCACCGGCGGCCAGCACCGCGCGGGCCAGCGGGAGATGGTGCTGCAGGTGGCGCGCGCCCTCGAGTCGCGCCGCCACCTGCTCGTGCAGGCCGGCACCGGCACCGGCAAGTCCCTGGCCTACCTGATCCCCGCGATCCAGCACGCGATGACGCAGGAGGACCCCGTCGTCGTCGCCACGGCCACGCTCGCCCTGCAGGCCCAGATCATGAAGCGGGACGCCCCCCGGCTGGTCGAGGCGCTCAAGGACGAGCTGCCTCGCGAGCCCGTCGTCGCCCTGGTCAAGGGCCGCTCCAACTACCTCTGTCGCCACAAGGTGGACGGCGGCTACCCCGGGGATGAGGGCGAGGAGGCCCTCTTCACGGTCGCCGACGACGGCGGGGTGATCGGCTCCGCCACGGACGGCGCCGCCGGGCCCTCCTCCCTGTTGGGCAAGGAGGTCATGTACCTGCGGGCGTGGGCGGACCAGACCGAGACCGGGGACCGCGACGACCTCGAGGTCCCCGTCACCGACCGCGCGTGGCGGCAGGTCTCCGTCACCGCGGTCGACTGCCTCGGCGCGTCCCGCTGCCCCCAGGCCGAGGAGTGCTTCTCCGAGCGTGCCCGCGCGGACGCGGCGGACGCGGACGTCGTGGTCACCAACCACGCGATGCTCGCCATCAGCGCCTTCGAGGGCCTCGCGGTGCTGCCGGCGTACTCGGCCGTCGTCGTGGACGAGGCCCACGAGCTGCAGGACCGGGTGACCGGTGCGGTCACCGGGCAGCTGTCCGGGTCGATCGTGCACGGCGCGGCCACCTCGCTGCGCCGCCACACCACCGTGGCCGTGGAGGACCTGATCGAGGCCGGGGCGGCCCTGGACCGCGCGTTCACGGACACTCCGTCCGGTCTGATCGCCGCGGGCCCGGACGAGGTCCAGGAGCAGGCCCTCACCGGCGTCCTCACGGCCGCGCGCCAGTGCCTGTCCGACCTCGGCCAGGACAAGGACAAGGAGGCCGACGCCGACGGCGGACGGCAGATGGCGCGCTCGCGGATCCTCGAGGTCCTCGAGGTGGTGGAGCGCATGCTCGCGGCCCGGCCCGAGGCCGACTTCCCCGAGGTGCTGTGGGCCACCCGCCCCGGCCACTTCGAGCCCGGCGTGGGCTGGCAGCCGGGGGACGAGACCGACCCGCCCCAGCTCTACGTGGCCCCGCTCTCGGTGGCCGGCAAGCTGCGGGAGGGCCTGTTCGGCAAGGCGACGACGGTGCTCACCTCCGCCACGCTCACCGTGGGCTCGGGGGAGCGCCGGTTCGACTCGGTGGCCGGCGACGTGGGCCTGGCCGGCCCGGACGCCCCGAAGTTCGAGGCCCTCGACGTCGGCAGCCCCTTCGACTACCCGCGTCAGGGGGTGCTCTACGTGGCCCGGCACCTGCCCCGGCCCGGCCGGACGGCCTCGCCCGAGTCCCTGGATGAGCTCGAGGCGCTCCTGAGGGCGTCGCGGGGCGGGGCCCTCGGCCTGTTCTCCTCGCGCCGGGCGGCCGAGGACGCCGCCGCCGAGATGCGCCGTCGGCTCGGGCCGAAGACCACGATCCTGTGCCAGGGGGACGCGACCCTCTCCGCCCTCGTGCGCCAGTTCTCCGAGGAGCCGGACACGTCCCTGTTCGGGACCATGAGCCTGTGGCAGGGCGTGGACGTGCCGGGGAACTCGCTGCGGCTCGTGGTGATCGACCGCATCCCGTTCCCGCGGCCGGACGACCCGCTCTCCCAGGCCCGCACCCGGGACGTCGCCCGGCACGGCGGCAACGGGTTCATGCGGATCTCCGCCACGCATGCGGCCGTGCGCATGGCCCAGGGCGCCGGGCGCCTCGTGCGCTCCGTGACGGACCGCGGCGTGGTGGCCGTGCTGGACCCCCGCCTGGCCACCGAGCGGTACGGCGGCTACATCACGAGCGCCCTGCCGGACTTCTGGCGCACCACGGACCGCGACGTCGTCCGCGGGGTGCTGGCACGGCTCGCCTCGGGCGATTGACCTCGCTCGGCCTCGGGCCGTCGGCCCGGCCGGAGGGAGCGGGTCAGAGCGAACGCAGGACCGTGACGACCCGCCCCATCACGGTGGCGTGATCGCCGAGGATGGGCTCGTAGGCCGTGTTCTGGGGGAGGAGCCAGGTGTGCCCGTCGCGGCGGCGGAAGGTCTTCACGGTGGCCTCGTCGTCGAGGAGGGCCGCGACGATGTCGCCATTCTCCGCCGTGTCCTGCCGGCGCACCACCACCCAGTCGCCGTCGCAGATCGCGGCGTCCACCATCGAGTCGCCCGTGACGCGCAGCATGAACAGCTCGCCCTCGCCCGTGAGGCGTCGCGGGATCGCCATGACGTCCTCGACCTGCTGCTCGGCCAGGACGGGGCCGCCCGCCGCGATGCGGCCGACCCAGGGGACCGGCACGCTGTCCGCCTCGTCTGCGCCGGTGTGCCACGCGGGGATCGCGGAGACCCGCGACGACGGCGCAGCGGTGGGGGAGGCGGCCTCGCCCAGCGGGGTGCCGTCCACGTCGAGCAGCACCTCGAGGGCACGCGGGCGTCCGGGGTCGCGCCGGATGTAGCCGTGCCGCTCGAGACGGCCCAGCTGGTGCGTGACGGAGGAGAGCGAGGCCAGGCCCGCGGCGTCGCCGATCTCGCGCATGGAGGGCGGGTAGCCGTGGTCGGCGATCGCGTCCCGGATGGTCTGCACGATCCGCCGCTGGCGGTCGGTGAGCGGCGCGCGCGCCGCCGGCTGATCGTCGGTGGTGCTCATGGCTGCCGTCCGTTCTCCCGGGGTGATGGTGGCCGGACTCGTGTTCCGGCGTCCGGCTGCCGTCCGGACGCTTACCGTGTCCGCCCCCGCTGGTTGCCTGTGTCTTGGCGGTCCCGGGGCGTTCCGGGGCGTCCGTGCATGGCCTCGAGCCTAGAGGAGAGCCGCCTCTCCTTCAAAGATATGTTCGATCTCGTCGTGGCATGTCTCGAACACCTGTGCTAGAAAGGCATTCGAACGGATTCGAACACATGTTCGATCACCTGGAGGGCATCCGCCCCGGAGGAGGACACCATGACGCTCACCACCGCCCAGTTCGCCGGCTCGCCCGCGACGGCGCGGCCGCGTCCGGCCACCATCCGTCTGACCCGCCGCGGCCGCCTCGTGCTGCGGGGGATCCCCGTGATCGCCGCGGCCGTGGCCGCCACGCTGGCGGCCGCCTTCTTCCTGGGTGTGCTGCTGTCGCCCGCCGCGGTGTCCGCGGACACCGCGGGACCGGCCACCCAGTCCGTCACGGTCATGCCCGGGGACAGCCTGTGGACCATCGCCACCACGGTGGCGCCGGAGGCGGACGTCTACGAGGTGATCGCCACGATCGACGAGCTCAACGGGCTCGAGGGCCGGGCACCCGCCCCGGGTGAGGAGCTGTTCGTCCCGGCCATGCGGTGACGCACGGCGGGCCTCGCCCTCCACGGTTCCTAGATGTAAGAGGTCATGACGTTGTTGACTCGGGCCGGGGCCAACGAGGCCGGAGGGGCGTCCCCGCAGGAGGTATGAGGCCGATGGTAGTTGT
>NZ_LOSQ01000011.1:817-3354 GCF_001595485.1 Micrococcus sp. CH7 | reverse complement strand
GGCGGATTCAACCGGTCAACGCAATGGGTGCTGTGAGATGAAGCAGACGTTGATCTCAGGAGGCATCGGTTGCAGGGCAAGCATGGTCATCTCAGTCGTGAGCAGAAGCAGCTCGCGCTCCGTCTCCACTCGAAGGGATGGAGACTCATCGACATCGCTCGCGAGATCGGGTGCACGGCGCCGATGGTCGGCCGCATGGCGAGGGAAGGGCGTCACCTCGACGGGAAACCGTTCGGCTGGGAGCCGCGCGAGGGTCATCTGACGGTCTTCGATCGCGAGGAGATACTCGTGGGTCTCGCCCGCGGTGACACGCTCACTGCGATCGCGCGCAGCCTCGGGCGGGCGGTGTCGACGATCAGCCGCGAGGTCAAGCGGGGCGGCGGACGCGAGGAGTACTCGGCGTGGCGGGCGCATGAGGACGCCCGGGAGCAGGCCCGCAGGCCGAAGCCGTTCAAGCTTGACGGTGGCCGGTTGCTCGAGACCGTGACAGCGCAGTTGAAGCAGCTGTGGTCGCCGCAGGAGATCGCTGCCCGCCTACGGTTGGAGCATCCCGACGACCCGGAGATGCACGTGAGCCACGAGACGATCTATCAGTCCCTGTTCGTACAGGGACGCGGGCAACTGCGCCGAGAACTCGCCCGCTGCCTGAGATCGGGACGCACGGCCAGGAAGGCGCGAACCGCAACGGATCGGCGCGGCCGTCTGCCAGGGATGGTCATGATCAGCGAGCGCCCCGCTGAGGTCGAGGACCGTGCCGTTCCCGGGCATTGGGAAGGCGATCTCATCCTTGGTGAGAACAGCCGTAGCGCCGTCGGAACCCTCGTCGAACGCAGCACCCGCCTCACGCTCCTGCTGCATTTGCCTGATGGGAAGAGTGCAGACAAGGTGGAGGCCGCGATGCGCGAAGCGATCACCGCGCTCCCGTCGTCGCTGGCGCGGACGATCACCTGGGATCAGGGCGCGGAGATGGCCAAGCACCTCGAGTTCACAGCCACAACCGGGATCCCGATCTACTTCTGCGACCCGCACTCCCCGTGGCAGCGGGGCAGCAATGAGAACACCAACGGGTTGCTACGTCAATACCTTCCGAAGAGCACCGATCTGAGCATCGTTAGCCGCGCGGACCTGACCGCGATTCAGGACTCGCTCAACGGCCGACCACGCAAGACGCTCGGATATCTGACACCATCGGAGAAGTTCACGGAACTCGTTGCGACCACCGGTTGAATCCGCCATGTCCCGCTCCGTCTCGAGCTTCAGCTTTTCCGCTTCCAGCCTCGCTTTCTCGGCCTCCAACCGGAGGACCTTCGCCGCCTGGGACTCAGCCCGACCCGGCGCCGGCATCGACGTCGTGCCGGCGGTCGTGGCCCCCGAGCCGTGCTTCTCGACCCACTCCCGCAACGCGCCGCGGGAGATCCCGAGGTCAGCCGCAATGCCCTTCAACGTCGCACCCGGCGTGGACTCGTACAAGTCCACTGCCCGCTGCCGGAACTCGTCCGTGTAGTTCTTCCTAGCCATCCCTTGGATTCTCGCTTCCCCAGCAACGTGCTGGAATCAGCGTGTCCAAGATCTGGGGTCAAGCGCCTGGATCTTGGCGATCGCCTCTGCGCTCGTCGGCGCGTCGATCACTTCGGCGCGAGGCGGCGCAAGCTCAGAATGGGCTGCGGCGGCACGCTCGGACTCGGGAAGGGTGCTCGCTGGGTCCACGTGCTTCACCAGGATTTGCCACATGTGCCAATCGTAAGAGGGCTCTTCGGACATTCGGTGGGGGTAGGGCTCGCCGGGTGAGGTTCGACGGGTAGGGGTCGAGGTCCCCGAGGATCAGAAGCGCTAACCACCTGATCCATTACGAGGACCTCGACGTGCTTCACCCTACTTCGGGGTGCGCTCACGCGCGCTCTGCCACTGACCCGTGTTCCCGCTGCGACCTCCTGCTCGGCCTCGACGGCGTCCATGTCGAGCACGTGGACCGCCGCAACGGACTACTGATCGTGACGGTCTCGAGTCCTGCGGCGCCTGCCGGTTGCCCGTCGTGCGGGACCGTCGCGATCGGCCGTGGACGTCGCCGCCGGCTGCTTCATGACGTGCCCGGCATGACACGGGTGCGAATCGTGTGGCGGCAGCGAGTCTGGCGGTGCGACGAGTCGGGCTGTGCACGACAGACGTTCGTGGAACAGCTGCCGTCTCTTGTCGCCCCGCGTGGGGCACTCACCCGACGCGCGGTCGTCTGGGCAGTCGGTCAGCTGCGTCGCGAACACGCCACGATCGAAGGACTGCGTCGCCAGCTGGGCACGTCGTGGAAGACGGTGTGGCGGGCCGTCGAGCCGGAGCTTGTGAAGCTCGCGGCCGATGAGTCCCGGTTCGAGAACGTGACAACGCTGGGCGTTGACGAGCACATCTGGCATCACGTCGACCCGCGCAAGCGCGGTCCGAAAGAGCTGACCGGGATGGTCGACCTCACCCGCGACAGCACCGGGAAGACGCGGGCCCGGCTGTTGGACCTCGTGCCGGGCAGGTCGGGGAAGGCCTACGCGACC
>NZ_LOSQ01000011.1:0-577 GCF_001595485.1 Micrococcus sp. CH7 | reverse complement strand
AACTGCAAGATGCCACCGCCGTGCTGGACGCGTTCCATGTCGTCAAGCTCGGCACCGTCGCGGTCGACGAGGTTCGCCGTCGGGTCCAGCAAGACACTCTCGGCCATCGCGGTCGGAAAGGTGATCCGCTCTACGGGATCCAGACCATCCTCCGCGCCGGGGCTGAGAACCTCACCGACAAGCAGTGGGCGCGCCTGACCGCAGCCATCGAGGCGAACCCGGCCCACGACGAGGTGTTCGTCGCATGGCAGTGCGCGCAGCAACTTCGCTCGGCCTATCACCAGAAGGACCTCGCTGAGGGGCGACAGATCGCCGAGAAGGTCGTCGAGTCGTTCCACACCTGTCCGATCCCCGAGATCGCACGCCTCGGCCGCACCCTGCGACGCTGGCGCTCAGCGTTCCTCGCCTACTTCACCACCAGCCGAGCAAACAACGGCGGCACCGAAGCAATCAACGGGATCATCGAGCTGCATCGTCGCCTCGCTCGCGGCTTCCGCAACCGCGAGAACTACCGCCTACGAATGCTCCTCGCCGCCGGCGGACTCACCCCATGACCCCACCGAATGTCCGAAGAGCC
>NZ_LOSQ01000010.1:0-75408 GCF_001595485.1 Micrococcus sp. CH7 | reverse complement strand
ACAACTACCATCGGCCTCATACCTCCTGCGGGGACGCCCCTCCGGCCTCGTTGGCCCCGGCCCGAGTCAACAACGTCATGACCTCTTACAGCTAGGCTGGGGACCGGCCCGTCCGGCGTCGTCGGCCGCGGCCGCAACCGCACGTGAGATCCCCGACCACGGAAGGCGCACCATGAACACGCTCGCCCAGAAGGCCCTGTCCGCCGGCATCACGCTGGTCGGCGGCATCGTCGGCTCCCGCGTGGTGGCGGGCGGCTGGCGGCTCGTCACCGGCCACAGCGCCCCGAACGACGCGGCCGACGAGACGCTGCCCCTCATCGAGGCCCTGTCCTTCGCGTTCATCTCCGCGGGCGTCGCGGCGCTGCTGAAGGTCGCCGGCCAGCGCGGCGCCGGCGCCGCGATCCGCAAGGTGTCCGAGTCCACCGCGCACCGCGTGGACCACGAGGTCTGAGCCGCCCCGCCACCACCACGACGACGGCCGCCGCCCGGAGGGATCCGGACGGCGGCCGTCGTGCTATGCGGGGTGGTGTCAGCGGCGCCCGCGCGGCCGGGCGCCGGCGCGGCGCGGCCCGGGGTCCGCCGGGGGCTCGGCGCGACGGACGACGGCGGCCAGCTCGTCCCGGTGCAACAGCTCACGGCGGGCGTGCTTGGTGCGGTAGCCCGTACGGCCCACCAGGTGGGAGGCCACCGGGGCCGTGACCATCTGGGTGACCCACGCCAGCAACAGCACGGGCAGCCACACCCACGACCGCCACTCGATCGCCAGCCCGGCGAGCATGAGCAGCAGGCCGAGGACCTGCGGCTTGGCGGCGGCGTGCATGCGGGCCAGCAGGTCCGGGAGCACGAACAGGCCCACGCCGGCCACCAGGGAGAAGAAGGCACCGCTGACGAGCAGGAACGCGGCCAGCCAGTCCAGGAGCGTGGCGGTGTCGGTCATCGGCCCTCCTCCCCGCCCGGCACGTCCGTGGTGCCGGGCACGCGCGCCTGGTCCTCGAGCGAGTGGTCCGGGCGCCGGTCCTCCGCGAAGCGCGCCACCGTCACCGAGCCGACGAAGCCGACGGTGGCGGCCAGCACCACGAGGACCACGTGGTGGGTGTGGCGGTGCACGGCCATCTCCAGGACGAGCATCCCGGAGAACACCACGAGCAGCACGTCCGTGGCGACCGCCCGGTCCAGCAGCGAGGGGCCGCGCACGATCCGGTAGAGCGCACCGACGGCGCCGACCACGAGCAGCGCCCCGCCGGCCCACGTGGCCAGGTCCATGGGGTCCATCAGGCCTCCTCCTTCGGGGGGCGGGCGGCGGGGGGCGCCGAACTCGGGAAGCGGCGGACCAGCTCGAGGTCCTCACGCGTGCCGACGGCGCGGATGATGCCCGCCTCCACGTCGAGGGCCTTGGCGCGGAAGCCCGCCACGTCCTCGTCCGTGGTCGCGTCGAGCACGTGCAGGTACAGGACGGAGCGGACCCGGTCCACGTCCAGCACGATCGAGCCCGGCACCAGGGCCAGGGCGTGGCTGACGAGCGTGATGATGAGGTCGTCGTGGCTGCGCAGCGGGACGCCCACGATCGAGCCGCGGGCGCGGCGGCCACGCAGCAGCACCGTCCCGGCCACGTTGACTGAGGCGCGCACGACGTCGACGAGGAACCGCACCGTGAACACGAGGGACCACCAGGGGTTCAGACGGCCGCTGAACGGGATGCTCGGCATCGGGAAGAGCCCGATGATCAGCAGCGCGAAGGCGAGGCCGGTCAGGGCCACGTGCGGAGCGAAGTCCTGCCACAGGGCGCACCACACGGCCACCATCACGAGGATCAGCGGCCACTGGGCCACGATGCCCCGGATCCGGTCGGGGCGCACCACGCCGCGGCGGGCGGAGTCACTTCCGGGCATCGTGCACCTCCGTCGGGTCGACGCTGAGGGTGGCCGCGGCCCGCTCGGCCGCGGCGTCGTCGAGCACCGCCGCGATGTAGGGCGAGCGGTCGAGCATGTCCGTGGCGGCCTCGTCGGCCAGCGCGAACAGCGGACCGGCGGCCACCGTGAACACCAGCGTCAGGCCCACGAGCGCCGTGGTGGGCAGCACGAGGCCCGGCTCGAGCGGGCGGGGGCGCTCGCCACGGGCGACGGCCCGCTCGTAGGCGGCCACGAGCTGGGCGGGCGGGTGCTCCACGTCCTCGACGCGGCGCCAGAACGCGCGGGTCCACACGCGCACCACCACGAGCAGGGTCAGCAGGGACACGAGCAGGGACACGCCCACCAGCGTGTAGGCCAGGGGCGTGGCCTGCTCGACGCCGCCGCGCAGCAGGCCGACCTTGCCGAGGAAGCCGGAGAACGGCGGGATGCCGCCGAGGTTGAGCGCGGGCACGAGGAACAGGACGCTCACGAACGGGGAGACCTTCGCCAGGGACCCGAGGCGGTCGATGTTCGCGGTGCCGGCGCGGTTCTCGATCAGGCCCGTGACGAGGAAGAGCGCGGTCTGCACGGTGATGTGATGGGCCACGTAGTACACGGTGGCCGCCAGCCCCGCCTCCGTGGCCAGGCCCAGGCCGAAGATCATGTAGCCGATGTGGGAGACGAGGATGAAGGACAGGATGCGCTTGATGTCCGTCTGGGCCAGCGCGCCGAGGATGCCCACCACCATGGTCAGCGCGGCCACCACGAGCAGGAGCGCGTTGACGTGCTCCCCCGGGAAGAGCAGCGTCTCGGTGCGGATCATCGCGTACACGCCCACCTTGGTGAGCAGGCCCGCGAACACCGCGGTCACCGGGGCGGGCGCGGTGGGGTACGAGTCCGGCAGCCAGAAGGACAGCGGGAACACGGCCGCCTTGATGCCGAAGCCCACCAGGAGCAGCACGTGCAGGACCATCTGCACGTCGGTGGGCAGCTCGCCCAGCTTCACGGCCAGGTCCGCCATGTTCACGGTGCCGGTGGCCGCGTAGATCATCGCGATCGCGATCAGGAACACCACCGAGGAGAGCACGGAGACCACCACGTAGGTGACGCCCGCGCGGATGCGCTGGGCGGTGCCCCCCATGGTCAGCAGCACGTAGGAGGACGTCAGGAGGATCTCGAAGCCCACGTAGAGGTTGAACAGGTCGCCGGCGAGGAACGCGTTGGACACGCCCGCCACGAGGATCAGGAACGTGGGGTGGAAGATCGAGACCGGCCCACCCTCGTCCCGGTTGATCAGCCCCTGCGCCGAGGCGTACAGCAGCACCGCCAGGGTGATCAGCGCCGACACCACGAGCATGAGGGCCGAGAGCCGATCCACCACGAGGCTGATGCCCAGCGGGGCCGGCCAGCCGCCGAGGTGGACGGCCGCGACCCCGGTGTCCCAGACCGCGGCCAGCAGCAGCGCGTCCAGCACGAGGGTGAGCACGAGCGCGGAGACCGTGACGGTGATCTGCGCGCGGGGGCGGCGCACGAGCATGAAGGTCACGGCCGCGCCCAGCACGGGCAGCATGACGGCCAGCGGGGCCAGGTCGGTCAGGGGGACGGAACCGATGCTCATGCGCGCTCCCCGCCCTCGGGACGGCGGCCGCGGGACGCTGCCCCGGATCCGGTGGGCGCCTGGGGGGCGGGCGTGGCGTGCTGCACCTGGGGCCGTGCCTCCGTCGCGTGCTCGTAGTGGGCGTTGGGGTCCGCGGCGTCGTCCAGGAACTCGGAGGACTCCTCCACGAGCTCCGCGTCGTCCTCCGCGTCCCAGGCGGGCATCCGGGCGATCTTGACGTCCTCCGCGTCCACCTCGACCTCGTCCTCGCGGACGAGCAGCCACGAGCGGTAGATCATGGCGGTCAGGAACGCGACCACGGCGAAGCCGATCACGATCGCGGTGAGGATCAGCGCCTGCGGCAGCGTGTCCGCGTACTCGTGCGGGTCCCGTCCGCGCACGAACAGCGGGGCCAGGCCCGTGCCGCCCGAGGAGAGGAACAGCAGCATGATGGCGCCGTTGTTGATCAGCACGATGCCGAGCAGGATGCGCGTCAGGCTGCGCTCGAGCACCAGGTAGATCCCCCCGGCGAACATCACGCCCATCGCCAGGAGCAGGGCCAGGTCGACGGTCATCATCGGGCGGCCTCCGGGGCGTCGGGGGTGGACGGGGTGGGCATGCGCGGATGACGACGGCGGGCCGCGGCGCGCAGGCGGGCGCGGCGGGCCTCCTCGCCCCGGCGGTCCACCTCACCGCCGAGCGAGCGCAGCACGTCGATCACGAGCCCGACCACCACGAGGTACACGCCGATGTCGAACGCCGTGGCCGAGACCAGCTTGAGGGCGTCGCCGAACAGCGGCAGGTCGGTGAACTCCACCACATAGGACTGCAGGATCTGCCCGCCGAAGAAGAGCGGGGCGATCCCGGTGAGCGTGGCGATCGCCAGGCCCAGGCCGATCATGGGCCCGGCCGGGATCACGGAGGCCTCCTGCAGCTCGTACCGGCCGCCGGCGAGGAAGCGCAGCGTGAGGGCCAGGCCTGCGAGCAGGCCGCCGGCGAAGCCGCCGCCGGGGGTGTTGTGCCCGGCCAGCAGCAGGTAGACGGAGAGCAGCATCATGATCGGGAACATGAAGCGGGTGACGACCTCGAGGATGATCGAGCGCCGCTCGGGGGCCATCGTGTGGCCGGCCACGAGCCACTGGCCCTTGCGATCGTCCACAGCGAAGCTGCGCACGACGGACAGCTCGCGGGCCCCGAGCGAGGAGTCGGCGCCGAAGTCGCCGACGGAGCCGGGGGCGACGTCGTCGATGCTGCGGGTGCGCCCGTCGCGGTGCTGCAGGAAGATCAGGGAGGCCACGCCGGTGGCCGCGGCGGCCAGCACCGTGATCTCGCCCCACGTGTCCCACGCGCGGATGTCCACGAGGGTGACGTTCACGGCGTTCGTGCCGTAGCCGTCCGTGTAGGCGAGCTCCGGCATGGGCAGCGAGATCCGCTCCGCCGTGCGGGCGGCCAGCGCGGTGGCGGCGATCCACATCATGGTCAGCGCGAACCCGACGGCCACGGCCAGGCGGCCCAGCCGCCGCGAGCCGGTGCGGCGGTCGTACCAGTCCGGCGGCAGCACGCGCAGGCCCAGGATGAGGGTGACCAGGATGATGGTCTCCACGAGCACCTGGGTGATCGCGAGGTCCGGGGCGCCGCGCATCGCGAACAGGGCGGCGGCGCCGTAGCCGGTCACGGACACCAGCATGATCGCCTTGAAGCGGCGGCGCGCGCGGACGGCGAACACGGTGGCGACGGCGATCATCAGCACCACGACCAGCTGCGCCGGGGTCTGGAACCAGGCGACGTCCGCGGAGAGGAACGAGGTGGCCAGCGTGCGCTCGCTGCGCCCCACGGGGAAGAGCAGGAACGCGGCCGGCAGCAGGAACGCGGTGGCCAGGATGATGCCCAGGTAGCGGCGCAGGGAGCCGGTCTGGGTGCGCCCCGTGACCCAGATGGCGACCTCGTCGAGGGCGCCGGTGATCTTCCGGTACGTGCGCAGGGCGTCGACCGGGAACTCGACGCGGCGCTGGAACGCCTCGACTCCCGGCCGGCCGAGGGCGAGCAGCGCGCCGAGCACCCAGACCCCCGCGGAGAGGGCGAGGATGGGCGTCCAGCCGTGCCACAGGGCCAGGTAGGCCGGCGCCTCCTCCGGGTCCAGCGGCGGCAGGGAGCCCGTGTGGGCGGTGATGATCCCCTCCACCGGGCCGGGCAGGAAGGCGAGCACCAGGCCGGCGAGCGCGAGCAGCGCGGCCGGGGCCAGCTCGAGGGTGGTGACGCGGGTGTGGAAGCGCGTGACGGGGACCGCGGCCCCCTCCTCGTCCCGCTTGGCGGCGAACGAGCCCCACAGGAACCGCCACGTGTAGGCGAAGGTGAGCACCGAGCCCACGGTCATGAGCACGAGCGGCGTCCAGCCCCACACGCCGCCGTGGGCGGCCCCGTGGGCGGCCAGCGACTCGAGCACGGACTCCTTGGCCACGAAGCCGAACAGCGGGGGCAGCCCGGCCATGGACAGCCCCGCCGCCACGGCGACGGCGGCCAGGACCGGATGGCGGCGCCCGATGCCGGAGAGCTGGCGCAGGTCGCGGGTGCCGGTCTCATGGTCGATGATGCCGACGATCATGAACAGCGGCGCCTTGAACACCGCGTGGGCCAGGAGCATGGCGAGCCCGGCCATCGCCGCGTCCCGGGTGCCCAGGCCGTTGGCCACCATGAGGAAGCCGAGCTGGGAGACCGTGCCGTAGGCGAGCACGAGCTTGACGTCCGTCTGCCGCAGGGCGCGCCAGCCGCCGAGCACCAGGGTCCACAGGCCGACGCCGAGCACCAGGACCTGCCAGGACGTGAGGTCGTGGAACTCCGGGGCCAGGCGGGCCACGAGGAACACGCCGGCCTTCACCATGGCCGCCGCGTGCAGGTACGCGGACACGGGGGTGGGCGCGGCCATGGCGGCCGGGAGCCAGAAGTGGAACGGCGCCTGGGCCGACTTGGTCAGGGCGCCGATCAGCACGAGCGCGACGGCGACCTCGAGCAGCCCGCGCATCCCGGGGTCCGCCATGAGGGCCGGGGCCGCCTCGAGCACGCCGGAGATCCGCCAGGAGCCGGAGACGTGGGCCAGCATGATGAGGCCGGCGAGCATGGCCAGGCCGCCGAACGTGGTGACGATCAGGGCGGTGATGGCGGAGCGGCGGGCGAAGATGCGGTGGCCCGAGTAGCCGATCAGCAGGAAGGACAGGACGGACGTGATCTCCCAGAAGGTGTAGAGCACCATCAGGTCGTCCGTGGTGACGAGCCCGAACATCGCGCCGGCGAACGCCAGCAGCTGCCCGCCGAACACCGCGTTGCGCGGCTCGTGCTCCCGGAAGTAGCGGGCGCAGTAGGCCAGGACCAGCGCGCCGACTCCCAGCACGATCAGGGACATGAACGCGGCCAGCATGTCCATGCGGAACGCGAGCTCGATCTCGAGGTACGGCACCCACGGCACGGCGCGGTCCAGGCGCGCCGCCGAGGCCGGGACCGGCCGGCCGGCGTCGAGCGCCTCCTGCAGCGCGAACACGTGCGGCAGCTGAGTGAGCAGCCAGACGAAGCCCGCCGCGGGAGCGGCGGCGAGCAGATAGAACCCCTGACGTCCCGTCCACCGGAAGAGCACCGGGGCGGCGAGCGCGACGACGAAGAGCGCGGTCAGGATGACGAGCATGCGGTCCCTTCGTCAGGCACGGGCGAGGGTCCGGTCCAGCCTAACGGAGGGATGCGCCCCACCCGGGGTCAGCGGACCGATTCCGCGCTCCGCGTGATCGGCTCCGTGACCCGGGCGAACAGCAGCCCACCGGCCACGAGCACGACGGCGATCACGGGGATGACCACCCGGTTGTCCGGGTGCAGGGCGAGCGCGAGCGTGACGAGCGCGGGCGTGATGAACCCGACCGCGCGGCCCGTGGTGGCGTACAGCCCGAACACCTCGCCAGCCGTCCGCGGCGTGGTGAGCCGGCCCAGGAACGCGCGCGAGGCCGACTGCACCGGGCCCACGAACAGGCACAGCGCCAGCCCGCCGACCCAGAACGCGAGGGTGCCCGAGGCGAAGAACAGCGCCCCGGCCACGAGGACCATGGCGGCCAGCGAACCGAGGATCACCCGGCGCGGACCGACCGCGTCGTCGAGCCGCCCGCCCACGAAGGCGCCCAGGGCGGCCACCACGTTGGCCGCGATCGCGAACAGGATCACGTCCGAGGTCGCCAGCCCGTAGACCGTGGTGCCCAGGATGGCGCCGTAGACGAACACCGCGCCCACGCCGTCGCGGAACACCGCCGAGGCCACGAGGAACCACAGCGTGTTCCGATCCTCGCGCCACATCCGGGCCAGCGTGGCCCCCAGCTCGCGGTAGGAGCCCAGCACCGACTCACGGCGCGGCCCGCCGTCCGCCGCCGGGGCGGGGGCCGGGTCCGGCACGGCCACCAGCACGGGGATCGCGAACACGAGGAACCACGCGGCGGCCACGAGCGCGACCACCCGGATGTTCAGCGCCGCGTCCTCCGTGACGCCGAACCAGTGCGCGTCACCCGAGACGAAGCCCACGAACACGATCAGCAGCAGCAGGATGCCGCCGAGATACCCCGCGCCCCAGCCGATGCCCGAGATCCGGCCGATCGTGGCCGGCGTCGAGATGTGCACGAGGATCGCGTTGACCTGCACCTCCGCGAACTCGAAGAACACCGTGCCCAGGGCGATCAGGGTGACGCCCAGCAGAAGGGAGGACTCCTCCGGGGTGACCCAGAAGCAAGCTGCGGTGCACGCGATCACGGCGCCCGTGGTCAGCGCCAGCCCCCGCCGGCGCCGTCCCGCGCCGTCCGCCCGACGCCCCAGCACGGGCGCGGTGACCGCGATGACGACGCCGGCCACCGCCATCGCCGTCGAGAGCCAGGCCGTGCCCCGCTCGTCCGGCCCGAACGCGTCCGAGGCCAGGTAGGTGCCGAACACGAAGGTGACCATGACCGCGTTGAACGCGGCCGAGCCCCAGTCCCACAGCGCCCACGCGGCCACCTGGCGGCGCGGGGCGGCGGAGGCGACCGGCGGGAGCGCGACGTCGGTCATCGCTCGATGCGGGTGAGGTGGAAGTCCCGGTGCGCCCGGGAGGCCGTGGGCCCGCGCTGACCCTGGTACCGGTTCTGGTTGGCCCCGGTGCCGTACGGCGACTGGGCCGCCGAGGAGAGCCGGAAGAAGCACAGCTGGCCGATCTTCATCCCCGGCCACAGCGTGATGGGCAGCGTGGCCACGTTGGACAGCTCGAGCGTGACGTGCCCGGAGAACCCGGGGTCGATGAACCCGGCGGTCGAGTGCGTCAGCAGGCCCAGCCGCCCCAGCGAGGACTTGCCCTCGAGGCGGGCGGCGAGGTCGTCCGGCAGCGTGACCTGCTCATAGGTGGAGCCGAGCACGAACTCCCCCGGATGCAGGATGAACGCCTCGTCCGGGTCCACCTCCACCAGCCGGGTCAGCTCGTCCTGCTCCTGGCGCGGGTCGATGTGCGCGTACCGGTGGTTGTCGAAGAGCCGGAAGAACCGGTCCAGGCGCACGTCCACGGACGCGGGCTGGACCATCGCCGGGTCGAGGGGGTCCAGGCCCACGCGCCCGGAGTCGAGCTCGGCGCGGATGTCGCGGTCGGAGAGCAGCACGGCTCAGTCCATTCGCACGACGACGGCCAGCGGGGTGCGCTCGCGGCCCTGGCCCAGCGGGTTGTCCGCGAAGGCGGCCTCGAGGACGGCGGCGGAGGCCTCCGTGTCCCGGCCGAGGGCGTTGCGGCCGATGTCGTTGGCGTCCATCACGACGGTGCCGGCGAAGGATGCCTTCGCCCAGGCTGGGATGTCCGCCGCCCGGATCATCGCCGAGACCTCGGCGGCCACCCGGTCCGGCTCGGCCGGGGGCAGCTTGGCGGAGACGTTGGCCGGGAACGTGGAGTAGGTGGTGGGCCCGTCGATCGCGCGGACGTTGCCGCCCACCACGTTGTAGAACACACCGCGTTTGCCGGCGACCTTGCCGGCGGCGCCGGCGGCCGCGGAGAGCACGATGCGCGGCAGGCCGGCCTCCTGGATGGCCAGCTGCATGGTGGTGGGGTCGCCCAGTCCGATGCCCGCGGGCGTGCGGGTGACCAGGCGGGAGAGGACGCGGGCGGCCACGGAGGGGCGGACCTCCCACGTGTAGTAGGAGCGACCCTGGGTGATGGCCACGATCTTCTCGGACACGGAGAAGTGCCACGGGGCGTCCTGCGGCATCGCGTCCGCGGGCAGGTCGCGGAAGAAGTCCTCGATCTCGCCGCGCAGGTAGGCCTGCAGGTCCGTGTCCCGGTCCACCAGGCCGGTCTGCACCGGGAAGCGGCGGTAGCGGCGGCCGTCCTCGGCGGAGACCAGGTCGAGCTCCTTGCCCGGGTTCGGCTCGTGGTCCGGTTTGGCCGGTGCCGGGGCGGTGGGGGCCTCGTCGACCGCGGTGGCGGGGCCGGCCGGGGCGGCGTCCGCGTCCACCGCGTCGCGCAGCCAGAGCTCGAGGTTGAGCAGGCGCCAGAAGCGCTCGGGGTCGTGCCGGCGCGGGTGGGCGAGGAAGTCCTCGAAGAGCGCGCGGACGGTGGGCGCGTCGGCGTACGGGCGGGCGGCGAACGAGTCGGAGGCGAACACCTCGCGGACCGGCTCGCGCAGGGCGAGCAGCAGGCCGGCCGCGGCGTCGTCGTCCGCGTGGCGGGCCGGCGGGAGGACGGCGTCCACCAGGCCGGCGAGCCGCCCGCGCGGCACGCCGCGATCGGCGGGGCGCTCGTCCGCGTGGGCGTCGACGAAGGCCGAGTTCAGCAGCGCCTCGACGGGCACGTCGGCGCGCTCGCGGGAGTCGGCCAGGCGTGCGGCGACGTCGCGGCGGGTCGCGGTCAGGGTGCGCGCGGCACCGCGCAGGCCGCGGGGCGCGTCGGCGGCCGAAGGCGTCGGGGCGGGGCGGCCGCACACGTGCGCGGTCGAGGCCAGGGGGCCGCCGTGGGCGCGGATCGCGGCGCGGACCGACTCGAGGTCGGCGACCGGGGACGGCGTCGCGGCGGGGGCCAGCGGTGCGGGCCGGGGACCGCCGACGAGGAAGGGGCGGTCCGCCTCCCCGAACGCGAGGTAGCGGTACACCGCCGCGTCGTCGGGGCGGGCGGGGACCTGGGCCGCGTCGGCCTTGGTGTCGCGCATGGGACGTCCTTCCGGGACAGGGGCTGCCGGACGCGTCCGGCCGCGGCCGGGCGCGGTTCGGACTCTACCAGCGGCCCCCGGCGCACTTTCGTTCGGGAAACGGCGGCCCCTGGTGCACTGTCGTTCGGGAAACGGCGTGGCCGGCCGCTGGCGCGCGAGGTCGCCGCGGCGGACCCGGTGCACTGACGTACGGGTCCGTGGGGCTCGATGACGACGCGGGGCCGGTCGCACGGCCGGGCTGGTGTATGGTGGTGCCCGCGCCGCAGGCGGAAGCCGAGCGGTTGCGCGGGCGTAGCTCAATGGTAGAGCGCTTGCTTCCCAAGCAAGATACGCGGGTTCGATTCCCGTCGCCCGCTCCGCACCACGACGACGGCCCCGGGCCCCTCACGCGAGGGATCCGGGGCCGTGTCGCTCCACGCCGTCCCGCCACGGCCGCACCGGGAACGCAAGACGTCGGAATGCGGCCGGTTTCAGGCGTCATACCGACCGCTGGCGTTCCAGGTCGCCGCGTGGGGTCCCGCTCCCCTCAACGGCCCGCGCGGATCTCGCGCAGCCGGCGTTCCAGGTCGACCGGCAGGTCTGCGGCGAAGCGCGGGTCGAGGTCGGGCCCGGCGTCCGCCAGCCGGTAGACGCCGTCGGCGCGGTCGAGGAACCCGTAGTCCACGAGTTCGCGACGCAGCGTGGCCACGTCCTCGTGGGCGGGGCGCAGCAGGTCGTTGACCTCGGCCTCCGCGTAGGCGCGGCCCGCTCTGAAGCGACGCAGCAGCTCGAGAAGGACGGCCACCCGCGGCTTGCGACGCGCAGGGATGGAGCGCAGCCGGTCCCCGTCGAAGAAGCGGGTGAGCACGGTCGCGTGGTAGCGCTCGGCGGACTGCCACTCGTCGGCGAGGGCCGCCGCCGCGGCGGTGTACCGCTCACCGGTGACGGCCATGCGGGCGCGGATCAGGGTCTTGAGGTCGGACTGACGGGTCATGGTGCATCCTCGCCGGCGCGCTCCCGGCCATGCCGCGCCGCGGGTCGGGGACGACGTCCGTCGCGTGCGGGTGGGCCCGAGGATCCGCTCCCCTTCGCGCCGGGCTGCAGGGCCCTGCCGCGCGGGACCGGGCCGCGTGGCGCGCTCGGCGGTGGGCGCCGCCGTCGTGATCCAGGCTAGCCGACGCCCGCGACGTAGGATCGCGCCATGCCCCTGACCCCGCCGCGGACCGCCCCACCCCGACCTGTGGAGGCCCGTCCGTGACCCAGGTGCTCTCCGGCTTCGCGGTCGTGTGGGTGATCATCCTCGTGGGCGTCCTGGTGGGGCGCACGGGGGTGCTCGGCGAGCACGGCCGCACCGTGCTCTCCCGCGCGGCGTTCTTCATCGGCAACCCGGCGCTGCTGTTCGTCACGCTCTCCCGCGCGGACGTGGGCGCCGTGCTGGGCCCCCAGCTGTGGGTGGCCACGCTGTCCGCGTTCACCGCGGCCGCACTGTACCTCGCGGTGACGGTCCCGCTGCTGAAGGGCAGGTCGGCCTCGGAGCGGATCATGTCCGCGCTCAGCGCCTCGCTCGTGAACTCGGCGAACCTCGGCATCCCCATCGCGGCCTACGTCCTCGGCGACGCCGCCCTGGCCGCCCCGGCGCTCATCTTCCAGCTGGCGATCTACACGCCGCTCTACGTGGCCGCGATGGACGCCGCCACCGCGCGCGAGGTCCGGCGACGCACGACGGCGGGCCGGCGCCGGGCGGTGCGCCGCTCCCCCGGGCGCGCCGTGGCCGACCAGGTCCGCCACACGGTCACCAACCCCCTGATCCTGGGCTCGGTGGCCGGCCTGGTCTTCTCCCTCACCGGCTGGTCGTTGCCGGGCCCCCTCATGGAGTCCGTGGAGCTCATCGGCGGGCTGTCCATCCCGGCGATGCTCCTGGCGTTCGGCATGTCGCTGGTCGGCTCGCGGCCGCTCGAGCGGGCCGGCGGGCGACGCGCGGACGTGCTGCTCGCCTCGGCGGTGAAGCTGGTGGTGCATCCGCTGCTGGCCTGGCTGCTCGCGCAGTTCGTGTTCGGCCTGGATGCGCGGCACGTGTTCGTCGCCGTCGTCCTGGCCTCCCTGCCGACCGCACAGAACGTGTTCGTCACCGCCGTGCGCTACGACGCGGGGCTGCGCGTCTCGAAGGACACGATCCTGGTCACCACGATCGTCGCGATCCCGGCGATGATCGCCGTCGCCCTGCTGCTGGCCTGAGGCCGACGACGGCGGCGCCCGGCCCGGTGTCACGCGCCGGACGCCTCGCCGCGGCTCAGACGTCCCGGCGGATCAGCTCGTCCAGCCCCGTGGGCGAGAGCAGGTACGGGGCGACCTCGAGCACGGTGCGCGCCCCCGTCTCCCCCTGGGCCTTCAGACGCGCGGCGGCACGGCCGTAGGCGACCTGCGCGGCGGCGGTGAAGTCGGGGTTGGACTCCAGCTCCAGCACGAACTCGACAGCGCTGCGCGAGCCGCCGAGGTCGCCCGAGGTGACGACGTGGCCGCCGTGCGGCATGCCCTGGTGGTCGCGCTCGAACTCCTCCTCGGAGATGAAGTGCACGGTGGTCTCGTACGGGGCGAAGTAGTCGGGCATCGTGGTGATGGCCTCGGTGATGGCCGCGTGGTCGGCCTCGTCGGCCACCACGTAGCACTCACGCACGTGCGCGGAGGCGCCGGTGATCTCGGCGCCCCGTCCGGCGCGGGCCTCGGCGATCGCCTCCTCGCTGGGGATCGTGTACTGCACGCCGCGCCGGACGCCGGGGACCCGCCGGACGGCGTCGGAATGGCCCTGCGAGAGGCCCTTGCCCCAGAACGTGTTCTGCTGCGGCTGCGGGAACAGCGCCGCGCCCAGCACCCGGTTCACCGAGAACAGGCCCGGGTCCCAGCCGGTGGAGATCATCGCCACGTGCCCGCCCTCCCGGGCCGCGGCGTCCATCTCGGCGCGGTGCCGCGGGATGAGCTGGTGGTTGTCGTAGGTGTCCACGGTGGTGAAGTGCCGCGCGTAGCCGGCCGCCTGCTCGGGGATGTCCGTGGCGCTGCCGAGGCAGAGGAACAGCACGTCGATCTCCCCGGCGTGCTCGGCGGCCCGCTCCGCCGGGAGCACGGGCGTGTCCGTGTCCAGGCCGGTGCGGCGCGAGAAGATGCCCACCAGCTCCATGTCCGGCTGGAGCTTCACGAGCTTCTCCACACTGCGGCCGAGGTTCCCGTATCCGACGATGCCGGCGCGGATGGTCATGTGCGTCCTCCTGGTGGGGTCGTGGTCAGGTCGGTCCCGCCAGCCTAGGCCCGGCGCCGCGGGGCGCCGAGTCCGCCCGCCGGACCGCGCAGCAGGAGCACGACGACGGCGACCAGCCCCGCCAACGCCAGCATGCTGACCACGTAGATCGGCCAGGCCCACGGGCTGTGGTCGCCCCCGCCGATGCCGTAGGTGTCCGCGAGCGCCATGCCCGGCCCGAACGAGGCCATGAAGTAGGCCGGAGACGCGGCGACGAGCGAGGCGAGGCCCAGGGCGAGGACCGCCAGCGGGTCGACCTCCTCGCGACGCCACGTGAGGAACCACAGGATCGCGGCCACACCGAGCCCGGCCGCCAGGATCACGGCCGGGAGGACGAAGGGGACGCCGAGCTGGCCCGCCGCGCTCAGGTCCGCGTAGATCCTCCCGAGGCCGCGGTCGCCGGGCGCGGCGGCCAACGGGTTGAGGACGAACACCTGCAGGGCCGCGAGCGCCGCGGCGGCGGCGATGACGCCCGGGACCACCGCGCCCGCGGCGAGCCGCACCCAGCCGGGCCGGTCGGGCAGGGCGAAGGGCGCCGTCGTCGGGCGGGGCCGGGCGGGGCGGGAGGACGCGGCGGGGCGACGGGCGGAAGGGGACATGCGGCCAGGCTAACCGCTCGCCTCCGCTGCAGACACGAGAGCCTCCGGCGCCATTTCGTCAACGACAGCGGCTGTGGAGGCTCCTGCGCCCCCGCCGTCTCGTCGACGAGCGCGGCGGGTGAGGTCAGCGCACGCCGGCGCCGGAGAGGGTCTTGGCCCAGGCCTCGATGGCGTCCCAGTCGCGGAAGTCGCCGTAGTGCTCGTTGCGGGAGAGCTTGAGCTTGAGCTTCTCCAGCCGGCCCAGGCGCTCCTCGACGAGCGCCCCGCGGAAGTACGCCACCTCGCGCGGGCCGTAGGACTCGAGCTTCTCCCGCACCGGCCGGGCCAGCTCGGGCGCGCCGCCGGAGGCCAGGATCACGAGCGGCAGGTCCGCCAGCTCGGCCCGACGGGTGTCGAGGAACGCCCGGGCGTCGGCGGCGAGCGAGCCCGTGTAGACCGGGGCCGCGACGATCACCGCGTCCGCCGTGGCCAGCCACGCAGCGGCGCCCTTGACGTCCTCCACCACGGTCGGGACGGCCTGCGACGTGCGCAGCACCTCCGCGACCCGCTCGGCGATCTCTCGCGTGGATCCGTGGGCGGACGAGGTGACGATGAGCGTGGTCATGGTGGGGCGCAGCCTTCGGGGTCGGGGGCGGACGACGCGCTCAGTGTATCCCGCGCAGGTCCAGGTCCAGGCGGGTCTCGGCGCCCTCCGGGGCCCGGTCCGGGGTGTGCACCGTGACCGGGATGCCCCAGTCCTGCTGGTACAGGTGGCAGGCGGCGTGGTCCGGGATGGGCTGCCCCTTCTCCCCGTCACACGCGGCGGCCCGGGCGGTGATGTGCAGGACGCCCTCCTCGACCTCGGGGTTCAGCCGCAGCGTCCGGTGCAGCCCCGTGGACGTGCCGGCGCCCTCGAGCAGCAGCTCCTCCGGGGACGAGGAGACCTTCAGCTGCGTGGGATCGCCCCAGCGGTCGTCCAGCTTCTGCCCCGTGGGCGCGGCGAAGCCGATCGTCAGGTCCAGGTCGCCGGCCACCACCGGGGTGCGGGGACGCTGCGTCTGCCGCGCGCCCTCGTCCACGGTGAGGAACTCCTCCGGCACCGCCAGCCGCGTGAGCCGGTGGGCGTTGGACTCGACCACCACGATCGCGGTGTCGTTCCCGTCCGCGTCGTGCTCCACGAGCACGTCCGAGGGCTCGAGCAGCCCGCGCGCCACCGTGGTCACCGTGGCCGGGACCGCCCGGCCCGCGGCGTCCTCGCCGGCCGGCGCGTACCGGCGGATCGCGCCGTTGTACGTGTCGGCGATCAGCACGGAGCCGTCCGGCAGGGCCGTGACGCCCAGCGCGTGCTGCAGGCGCGCGCGGTCCGCCTCCCCGTCCACGTGGCCGAAGTCGAACAGGCCCGCCCCGACGGCGGTCCCGACCTCGCGGCGCCCGTCCTCCCCGGTCCGCACCCAGCGCACCGCGGAGGTCTCCGAGTCCGCGACCCACAGCGTGCCGTCCGCGCCCACGGACAGCCCCGAGGGCTGCGCAAACCAGGCCCGTCCGGCGTCGCCGTCCAGCAGGCCCTCGAGCGCCGTGCCCGCGTGCACCGCGAGCGCGTCTGTGACGGGGTCGAAGTCGAAGAGCTGGTGCGTGCCGGCCATCGCGATCACCACACGCCCCAGGGCGGGGTGCCACACGACGTCCCACGGGGAGGACAGCGAGATCGCGGTCGGCTCCCCGGGCAGGTCCGCGAGGTCGACGGCGACGTCCCCCTCGTCGTCGACGGCGGCGGCCTCCTTGGCGCGCTCGGAGTCGATGAGCTTCTGCACGCCGTTGCCGGCGAGGGTGCTGACGTGCCCGTCCGACAGGCGCAGGCCCCGCAGCCGGTGGTTGACGGAGTCCGCCACGACGACGTCGTAGCCGACGCGCTGGGCGACGTCCTCGGGCAGCAGCGCCAGGCCCTGCGGCTCGTTGAACAGCGCCTGGTCCGGCCCGCCGTCCGCGTGGCCCTTCTCCCCGGGCGTGGGGAATGCGAGCTCGGCCTGGCCCGCGTCCGCCGTGGCGGGGTCCCCGCCGCCGAACGCGCGGAGCACCGTGGTCAGGTCCTCGGCGACCTCCAGGAGGCGGTGGTGGCCGGTGTCCGAGACGAGGAACGTGCCCGGGCGGGAGCCGCGGCCGCCGAGCGACACGGCCTTGCCGGGGAACGACAGGTCCCGGGCCACGGGGGCGGGCGGGACGTAGGGGCCCGAGCCGCGGTGCAGCGTGCCCTTGGCCTCGTGCTCGGCCACGAGCTCGCGCACGAGCCCGTAGAGCCCGGCCACGTGCCCCTCTCCGGACAGGTGCGCGGCGATGTAGCCCTCCGGGTCCACCACCACGAGGGTGGGCCACGCGCGCGCCGAGTACGCCTGCCACGTGGTCAGCTCGGGGTCGTCCAGCACGGGGTGCTCGATGGCGTAGCGCTCGACGGCGGCCGCGAGCGCGTCCGGGTCCGCCTCGTGCTCGAACTTGGGCGAGTGCACGCCCACCGTGACGAGCACGTCCGCGAACTCCTCCTCGAGCGGGCGCAGCTCGTCCAGGACGTGCAGGCAGTTGATGCAGCAGAACGTCCAGAAGTCGAGGAGGACGACCTTGCCGCGCAGGTCCTCGAGGCTCACCTGCTCGCCGCCGGTGTTCAGCCAGCCGCGGCCCACGAGCTCGGACGCGCGCACCCGGGTGGCCGCGCGCGGCACGGCGGCGGGGGCGTCAGCGGTCGGGGCGGGGTTCGGGGTCTGCGGTGCGGTCATGTCCACCATCATGGCGCACGCCCCGGACGCGTCAGCCGTGAGCGGACGCCGGCGGCGTCACAGGGGGAAAGACGACGCCGCCGGGCGGGTCCGGCTCAGTCGGCGGCCAGGGCGGCGGCCAGCATCTCCTCCGCGATGAGGGTGAACTCCTTGCGCCCGGCCTCGGGCCGGCCCACGAAGGAGACCATCACCACGGCGTCGGAGGTGACGGCGGTGAGCACCTGGGCCGTGAGCTGGGGCTCGGACTCCGAGGCCACGGTCCGCTCCCACACGAGGGCGGACTGCGCCGGCGTGCCGTCGGACAGCGGCGCGTCGGAGACCTCGAGGCGGTAGTCGACGGTCGCGTCCCCCTCCTGCACGGTCATGGTCATCTCGCGGCAGTCGGCGCGCAGGGCGTTGACGGTCTGGATGTGCCGCTCGACGTCCTGGCGGCCCTGGCCCGTGAGCCGGGCGACCTCCACGGTGCCCGTGCCCGTGAAGGTGTCGGCGCCGACGTCCACGCGCGTGGCCTCGGCCCCGTCGAGGGCGATCGGGGAGAAGTCCAGGGCGGTCAGCGGCGCCTTGCACTGCGCCGGCTGCACGGTGGTCCGGTCCGCGTCCGCACGCCGGTCCCGGGAGTCCTCGCGGGCCGCGTCGATCTCCTCCGCCGTGGCGGCCCGCTGCCGGACGAAGCCGAACGTGGCCGCACGCTCGGCCGCGGCCTCCGCCATGCGCTCGTCCTGACGGTCGCCCAGGCCGAGCCCCTCCGGGGCCGCCGACTCCGTGTGCACCGCGGTGCCGGCGTCGTCGTGGACCCCGTCCGCGGGCACGGACGCGGCGGCCGGATCGTTGTCCCCGGCCCCGCAGCCCGTCAGGGCCAGCAGGCCGGCGGCGACGGCGGCCACGAGGCGCAGCCGACCACGCCGGGGCGCGGCCGGGCGGCGGAGGGGACGGACACGGTCAGCGGACATCACGGGCCTCCTCGGGGCCGGTGGAGGAGTCACGGGCCGCGGGCTCGGCGCCGCTCGGGGCGTCGGTGGCCGGGGTGCCGTGCATGCGGGCATACATCTCGTTCCAGCGGCGCAGCTCCGCGTCGCCGTCGCGGTCGGCCTGCCGGTCCAGCCGGACCGCGTTCTTGCGGTCGCTGCGATACCAGAGCACGGCCACCATCACCGCCATCATCACGGTGGGGAACTCGCCGATGCCCCACATCACCGCGCCGCCGATGCGCTGATCCTCGAGGGCGGTGGGGCCCCAGTCGCGGCCCATGTTGCCGAACCAGGACGCCTGCAGCAGACCGGTGGAGGTGGTCATGGCGACGCCGATGAAGGCGTGGAAGACCATCGTGGCCATCAGGAGCACGAGCCGCAGGGCGTACGGGGGCCGGCGCGGCAGCGGATCCGAGCCGATCATGACCAGGGCGAACAGGAACCCGGTCAGCAGGAAGTGGACGTTCATGAACTCGTGGCCCACGTGGGTCTCCAGCGAGAACCGGAAGAAGTCCGTGTAGTAGAACACCAGGATCGAGCCGGCGAAGTTGACCCCCGCCACGATCGGGTTCGTGATGAACCGCCCCCACGGGGAGTGCACGATCCACAGGATCCACTCGCGGGGGCCGCGCGTCCCATCCGTGCGGGACGGCAGGGCCCGCAGCGCCAGGGTGATGGGTGCGCCCAGGACGAGGAAGACGGGGCTGAGCATCGTCAGCGTCATGTGGCCCACCATGTGCGCGCTGAACAGGACGCGGCCGTACACGGCCGGGGACCCGGAGGTCGCCCACAGCAGCACGGCCAGGCCCGCGAGCCACGCGACGGTGCGCAGCACGGGCCAGCGGTCGCCGCGGCGGCGCAGCTGCCACACGGAGCGCAGGTACCAGAGGGTCAGGAACGCGATGATCGCGACCCACAGCCAGTCGAACCGCCACATCGTGATCCACCGGGCGCCCTCGAGGGCCGGCGGCAGCTCGTAGCCGGTGAGGATGCGGGCCGGGGAGGCGTCCGGCGCGAGCTCCTCCGGCACGGGCGGGGCCGTCCGGGAGAGCACGGAGGAGACGCCCATGACGGCGCCCATGATCACGGCCTCCACGGCGATGAGCTGCCACAGCAGGCGACGCGCGGGGGCGGGGCTGGGACGGTCCGGGCCGGCGTCGAGGCGGGGGATCACCCACCGGCGGTGCAGCAGGCCGATCAGGCCGAGGCCCAGGGCCGCCAGGAACTTGGCCGACACGAGGATGCCGTAGGGGCTCAGCAGCTGGGCCGGATCGTCCATGCGGATCGACGCGTTGACCACGCCGGACAGCGCCACCGTGACCAGGCCCAGCCCGGCGAGCACGGAGTACCGGGTCAGGACCGTGTGCAGCAGGGGCGCCGGGCCCTGCCGGCGCAGGCTGCGGCCCCGCCCCTGCGCCCCGTTGGGCCCCACGAGGGTGTCCGAGATCGCGACGAGCACGAGCAGTCCGCCCACCCACACGACGACGCCGAGCAGGTGCAGGCCGATCGAGTTCACGGCGCCGGTGTGGTCGTCACCGCCCGCCGCGTGCCCGATCAGGGCCAGGGGCACGAGGGCGAGCATCGCCAGGATGCCGGTCCAGAACAGGCCGTTGTGGGAGCGGACGGCGATCGCCAACGTGGTCACGACGGCGGCGATCACGGTGACCCAGAACCACGCCTGGCCCACCGAGATGCCGACCACGTAGGCCGCCAGGCCGTCCGTGAAGCCCTGCCCCGCCGTGACGGGGATGCCGGCGAGGTCCGAGTAGGACAGCACGCCGACGGCCAGCGCGGCCACCGTCCACACGCCGGCGCTGACGGCGGCGATCCGCATCACGCGGGTGAACGCGGGGTGCTCGGGCAGCGGTGCGGCGTCCGCGTCCTCGCGCCGCTGCCGGGCGGAGCGGTGCCACCGTTCCGTGCCCGCCGCGTGGGGCGGCAGGACCCCGGCCGCGAAGATCAGCGCGGCGATGGTCAGGGACATCGCCACGTTGGAGACGAGCTCCCCCACGGGCACGCCCCAGCGGGTGATCCACCCCGGGTCGGAGAGCTGGCGCGCGGCGGTGACGCCGGTCAGCCAGCCGGCGGCGGCGAGGCCGGCCGCTCCCGCGGCGGCCACGAGCACCCAGATCCACCGGGGCACTCCGACCGGCCCCGACGGACCGGGGCGGGCGGCGTCGTCGTTCTCGGCGGGGTGGCTGCCCCGGGCGGGGGCGGTGGCGGCGGACATGGGGTCCATCCTCTCAAAGCATGCGGACGCCCGACGACGACGGGAGCGGCCCCGCCGCCGTCGGGCCCCGGGGTCAGGCGAACAGGGCGTCGCCCACGAACCCGCCCTCGGCGCAGCCGGGCGGGATCGCGAAGACCGCCGAGCCGACGGGCACGGTCCACAGGTTCAGGTGGTCCGACTCCGCGAGCCGGGCCTGGACGGGGACGAACTGTCGGTCCACGTCCGCCTGGTAGGCGGCGAAGATCAGGCCGGAGCCCGCCTCCAGCGCCCCGCGCGGGTCGTCGTAGTTGTAGCCGCGACGCAGCATCCCGTACTCGGGCTCCTCCCCACGGGCCCGCCGCAGGTGCGCGATGTCCGAGATGACCGGGAAGCCCGTGGGGCCGACGGCGTCGAAGTCCGGCTCGTCGTGCTCCTGCTCCCCCGTGAGGGGGGCGCCGGTGCCGAGGCGACGGCCGATGACCTTCTCCTTGGCCGGGCGGTCGAGCTCGTCCCACGTGTCCATGAGCATCTCGATGCGCCGGATCACCACGGACGTGCCGTCCGGGATCCACGGGGTGACGCCCACCTGCTCGGCGCCCACGCCCCACACCACGCGGTCGAGGTGCGGGGTGTCCGCCGCCGGGTTGCCGGTGCCGTCCACCTGCCCGAAGAGGTTGCGCATCGTGGTGCCGGTGGGGTGGGCGCCGCGGGCGGAGCGGAAGCCCTCCTGCACCCAGCGCTCGGTGGCGAACGGCCGGGCCGCCTTGAGGAGCATGCGCCGGGTGTGGGCCACGGACATCCGGTCGTCGCCGCAGATCTGCAGCAGCAGGTCGCCGTCGCTGAACGCGGGGTCCAGGCGGTCGATCTGCTCGAACGCCGGCAGCGGGCGCAGCCAGGCCGGGGCCCGGTCCGGGGCCACGCGGCGGACGAGCTCCGGGCCGAAGCCGAACGTCACGGTGAGCCGCGCGGGGGCGGCGGCGAGCTCCGGCTCGGTGTCGGCGATCGTGGCGCGGCCCTGGGTCAGACGCGCCGCGTCGTCGGTGAGCAGGCGCAGCATCCGCTCGATGCGCACCCGGTCCGCGTCCTCGCGCAGGTCGAGGGCGAGGAAGACGGCGTGGGCCTGGGCGGGGGTGTCGACGCCGGCCTGGCGCGGCCCGTGGAACGGCACGGTGTCCGTGCCCACGGGCGAGCTGACGGCCACCCGGGCGGCCTGGCCGCCGGGCTCGGCCCAGCCGGCCCGGCCGACGTCGCCCTCGATGCCGGTGTCGCCCATGACCTCGGAGGGTGAGGCCCCCGCCCCGGGCGCGGCGGACGCGCCCGGGGCGGTCGAGGCCGACGCGTGGCCGGCGCCGTAGCCGAGCGCCGTGCCCAGCAGGCCGCCGCCCACCGCGCCCGCCCCGAGGAGCAGGCCGCGGCGGGAGGGGCCCCCCGGGGCCGGGCGGGCGCCCTCGCGCCCGCCCGACCCGTGGTGGTCGTCCGGCCGGACGGCGGGGTCAGTGGTCGGCATGGTCCTCCGATTCGTGGGACTCGCCGCCGTGGTACGACTCGTTGGCGCCGGTGAAGGGCCGGACCACGGAGGTGACCTCGAGGGTGGAGCCGTCCTCCAGCTCGAGGTCGTAGGTCACGTCCTCACCCGGCTCGATCGGGTCGGTCAGGCCCATGAACATCACGTGGTTGCCGCCCGGGGCGAGCTCGAGGCTCCCGCCCGCGGGCACGGTGAAGCCGTCGGGGCTCTCCTGCATCACCATCTGGCCGTCCTCGCCGGAGACCATCTCGTGGAGCTCGACCGTCTCGCCCAGCTCCGAGCGGACGCCGACGATGTGCAGGTCCTGGTCCGAGGAGTTCTCGAGCATGCCGAAGGAGCCGGTCATGCCCTCCTCGGTGGCCTTCGTCCAGGGGTCGGTGATCGTGAGGCCGGCGGCCTGGCCGTCCGCGGTGGACGCGGCCGGCGAGGCGTCCGTGGCCGGCGCGACGCTCGAGGCATCCGACGCGCTCGGGGCGGAGCCGGCCTCGTCTCCGGCGCAGGCCGTCAGGCCGAGGGCGGCGACGGCGAGCACGGCGGCGGCGCCGAGGCGGCGAGGGACGCGGGGGGAGGTGGTGGTCATGTCTGTGGGGTTCCTTGTCATGCGGGCGCGCGACGACGCGCGGGGCGTGCGGGCGCGCGAGGGCGGGGCCGGTCCCCTCAGGGGGCCGGCCGGGGATCAGAGGTCAGCGGCCGTCGTCGAGGTGGCCGAGTGCGCGGGCGCGGCGGCCCATCAGGAGGAAGGCCACCACGAGCACGGCCAGGCCGGCGATGCCGGCGACCCACACCCAGGCGGGCAGCGCGTCGGAGTCCGCGGGCTGCGCGGCGTCGGAGCCGTCCGCCTGCGCGGTCGCATCGGCCGAGGCGGCGTCGCCCTGGCCTGCCGTGGCCTCCGGGGAGGCGGCGGTCGAGGCCCCGGCGACGGCGGTGCCGCAGCCCTGGGGCGCGGTGCCGGCGGCCGGTGCGGCCGGGTCGTCCACCGCGAAGTCGAACGAGCGCTCCTCGGAGTGTCCGTCCGAGTAGACGACGCGGTAGGCGACCTCGTAGTCGCCGTTGGGCAGGCCCTCGCACAGCGGCGCGGAGAAGGTGGGGCCGTCCCCGGTGCCGGCGGCGGACTGCCACTGGTTGCCGTCGGCGTCGCGGACCTGCATGAGGTTCTGGATGCCCTCGCCGTCGATCAGCTCGCCGCTGAAGGTCAGTGAGACCTCCGACGGCGCCGTCGTGACCGTCTCGCCGACCGCGGGGGCGGTGCGGATGAGCTCGTCGTGCGCGGCCGCGGGGGCGGCTCCGGCGACGACGAGGGCGGGCAGCAGGGTGAGTCCGGCTGCGGCGCGAGCGGCGCGGCGGACAGGGGTGGTCTGGTGATGCATGGTGGTGTCCTCACGGGTCTGCCGCGGTCCCGGACGGGAGTCGCGGGCGGACCGTTCCGAAGGGTCGTCGGGCGCGGTCGGGGCTCGAGACGCGGACGGAGCCGGCGTCCTCAGGCCGCGAGGGCGAACGGCGGGCCGCGCCGCCCCGGAGAGCTGAGGAGGGCGAGGGACGTCGCCAGCCGGAGCACCGGCGGGACGGGGACACGGAGGCGGGCCGGCGTCGGCAGGGGGCCGTGCGCTGCCGGCGGCGGGCAGACGACGGCCACCACGCGTTCGGCGATGGTGAGCACGAGGGCCTCACCGCGCCGCAGCACCAGCACGGTGAGGACCGCGGCGATCACGTGGGCCGCGAGCATGCGCAGGTCGGTCAGGTGGCCGGCGGGGGCGCCGGACAGGGCCTCCCCCGGTGCCAGGAGGGCCCCGGCGCCGGGACGGGCGTGGCCGAGGTGGGCGGGGTCGACGCTGGCGGCAGGCGCCACGGCGTGGCCGCCGGCGGCGAGCCCGTAGAGCACGTGGAACAGCCCCTGGGCGATCGCGACGGCGGCGGCGGTGCGCCACAGCGAGAGGGCGCGGCCCGCCAGGGCGGTGCAGAGCGGGGCGGCGAGGACGGCCGCGAAGGCGACCACGCCGACCTCGGGGAACCCGTGGCCGGGCTCGGCGGCGGTGTGGAACAGCGCGGCCAGGGCGGTCATCGCCAGGGCCCCGGCCCAGCCCCGGGCCAGACGGGCCGGCCCACGCACGACGCGCGGAGGGGCGTCCTCGAGGCCGGACGGGGCCCACGGAGCGGCGGCGACGGCGCTGCGCATGCCACGACTCCTCTCCTGACGGCCCCGGTCCACGTCGGCCGGACGATCGTCCGCCCATCCTACGCGGCCGGACACGACGACGGGCGCCCCACCCGAGGGTGGGGCGCCCGTCCTGCGGCCTGCGGCGTGGGTCCGGGGACGCGCACCGCGACCGGGATCACTCGGAGGCGGCGGCCTTGAGCTTGGAGCCGGCGGTCACTTTCACGGAGTGGCCGGCCGGGATGGTGATCTCCTCGCCGGTGCGCGGGTTGCGGCCGGTGCGCTCCTTGCGCTCGGTGCGCTCCACGGCCAGCCAGCCCGGGATCGAGACCTTCTCGCCCTTCTTGACCTGGGCGGTGAACACCTCGAAGAGGGCGTCCAGCACATCGCTGACGGCGGCCTGGGTGTTGCCGGAGCGCTCGGCGACGGCGGCGACGAGTTCCTTGCGGTTCATGGCCATGGGTCCTCCCTATGGGACGTCGGTTACGGTTCCCGGGCCGTTCGGACCGGGCTGCCAGTTGTGAACGTACCATCTCTCCGCGGGCGAATCGCCCCCTGAACCGCGAGAATCCGCGATTTCCCGTGACCTGGGCGGCCCTGATCCCCGAGGCACGACGACGGCGGCGCCCCTCCTCAGGAGGGACGCCGCCGTCGCGGTGGTGCCGAGCGCCCGGAGACCGGGCCTCAGGTCACCAGGAGGACTTGGTCACGCCGGGCAGCTCGCCACGGTGCGCCATGTCACGGAAGCGCACACGGGAGATGCCGAAGCGCTGGAAGGTGCCGCGGGGGCGACCGTCGATGGCGTCGCGGTTGCGCACGCGGACCGGGGAGGCGTCGCGGGGCAGCTTCTGCAGGCCCAGTCGGGCGGCCTCGCGGGCCTCGTCCGACGCGTTCGGGTCCACGAGGGTCTTGCGCAGCTCGAGACGCTTCTCGGCGTAACGGGCCACGATGGCCTTGCGCTGCTCGTTCTTGGCGATCTTGGACTTCTTGGCCATCTCAGCGCTCCTCTCGGAAGTCGACGTGCTTGCGGACCACCGGGTCGTACTTCTTCAGGGTGATGCGGTCCGGGTTGTTCCGGCGGTTCTTGCGGGTCACGTAGGTGAACCCGGTGCCGGCGGTGGACTTCAGCTTGATGATCGGACGAACGTCCTTGTCCTTGGCCATGTCAGAGCTTCACTCCCTTCGCGATCAGGTCCGCCACGACGGCGTCGATACCGCGCACGTCGATGGTCTTGATGCCCTTGGCGGACAGCGTCAGGGTGACGTTGCGGCGCAGGGAGGGGACCCAGTAGGTCTTCTTCTGGATGTTCGGGTCGAACCGGCGCTTGGTGCGACGGTGCGAGTGGGAGATGCTGTGGCCGAATCCCGGCCCAGCCCCGGTTACCTGGCAGTGAGCTGCCATGATCACTCCTCGTGGCAAGTAGTAGTAAAAGGACGGGCGGAACCCGCATGGCGGCGAGCCGCGGACCTGTCCGCGGACACCTGTTGTGAGCCCCGCCCCGGGTGTGGACACCGCACTCTTACTGCGACTTCTCGAAAAGGGGGACCAGGCTGGGTGAGAGCCAACCGAAGTTCCTTATGGGATCGCTGGTGTGGACGGTGAGCCCCGGTCCGTCCTGAGGACGTCCCGGGATCCGGTCTGCGGGAGCGCGTTGCTTTTCCGACCCGACGTCCGCCCGGTCACCTGACCGATGGAACGACGAGAACAACGCGGCGTGCGCCGTCCCACCTTACGCGAACCGTGGGCGTCGCTTCAACTCGACGGGGGGCGCCTGTGGTATGCGCACGGTCCTCGGCCCCCAGGGCCGCTCCGCTCGCCACGGCTCGGCGCGGCCACGGGCGCTGGGCCGGCCCACCCCTCCGGCGCGGATCAGGCGACCGACGCCCCCAGCAGGGAGCCCACCGCGAAGGTCAGGCCGAGCGCCAGGGCGCCGCCGAGGACGACGCGCACGGCCGCCCGCAGCGCGGGCGCGTCGCCGAGCCGGGCCCCGACCCAGCCGGTGACGGCGAGGGCCAGGAGGGTGACGCCGAACGTGAACGGGACGCGGAGGCCCACCGGCGCCAGGACGACCGTCAGGAAGGGCAGCAGCGCGCCCACGAGGAACGCGAGGAAGGACGCTCCGGCGGCGGCCCACGGGCTGACGACGTCCTCCTCCGCCATGCCCAGCTCCATGCGCAGATGCGCGGCGAGCGCGTCCTTCTCGGTGAGCTCCCGCGCGGCGGCCTCGGCCGTGGCCCGGCTCAGGCCGTCCGCCTCGTAGAGCTGCACGAGCTCCTCCAGCTCGCCCTCGGGATCCTCCTCGAGCTCGCGGCGCTCCTTGGCGATCAGCGACTTCTGCGAGTCGGAGGACGAGGAGACGGACACGTACTCACCCAGCGCCATGGAGAAGGCGCCGCCGACCACGGCGGCGGCACCGGCCAGCAGGATCGGGGTGAGCGCCGTCGTCGCGCCGGCGACACCGACGACGGTGGCGGCGACGGACACGATGCCGTCGTTGGCGCCGAGCACGCCCGCGCGGAGCCAGTTGAGGCGGGCATGCACGCCGCCGGCGGCGTGCGGCTCGTCGGGACCGCCCGGCGGGACCTGGTCGGCGAGGGGCGAGGACTGTTCAGACGTGTGCGACATGTCTCCATGGTCGCGGCGCGGGGCGGGGTGCGCCAGGCAGGTGAGGCGTTCCTTCGGACGGGGAGGCCACGACACTCGCTCCTCCTGTTGCCAGGATTGTTCAACAACAGCTACCGTCTCCCCAGCGCCTCGTGACGCCCGTCACCTCGCCTGGCGCCCTCGACGAAGGTGACCATCGTGTCCCACGCAGACATCCCCCACGCCGGGCCGGACGGTGCCACCCCCTCGGGCGCCGCACCGAAGACCGACACCCGTGCCGCGAGCGCCACCCGGCGCACCGCCCTGCTCGGCGCCATGTTCCTCATGGCCACCTCGGCCATCGGCCCGGGCTTCATCACGCAGACCGCCACGTTCACCGTCCAGATGGGCGCCGCATTCGCGTTCGCCATCCTGGTGTCCATCCTCATCGACATCGCCGTCCAGATGAACGTCTGGCGCGTCATCGGCGTCTCCGGCATGCGTGCCCAGGAGCTGGCGAACAGCGTCCTGCCCGGCCTCGGCTGGGTCCTCGCCGGGCTCGTGTTCCTCGGCGGCATGGTCTTCAACATCGGCAACATCGCCGGCACCGGCCTCGGCGCGAGCGCCATGCTCGGCGTCGACCCGCTGATCGGTGGCGGCGTCTCGGCGCTCATCGCGCTGCTGGTCTTCCTCTCCAAGCGCGCCGGTGTGGCCCTGGACCGGATCGTGGTGGTGCTCGGCGCCGTCATGATCCTGCTGATGCTGTACGTGGCCATCACCTCCGCCCCGCCCGTGGGCGAGGCCCTGCGCCAGTCCGTGATGCCGGAGAAGATCGACTTCTTCGTGATCGTCACCCTCGTGGGCGGCACCATCGGCGGGTACATCACCTACGCGGGCGCCCACCGCATGATCGACTCGGGCGTCAAGGGCGTGGACGACGTCCAGGACATCGCCCGCAGCTCCGTGGCCTCGATCCTCGTGACCGGCCTGATGCGCGCCCTCCTGTTCCTGGCGATCCTCGGCGTCGTCGCCTCGGGCGCGGTCCTGGCCAAGGACAACCTGGCCGCCTCCGCCTTCCAGGCCGCCGCCGGCGACATCGGCCTGCGCATGTTCGGCATCGTCCTGTGGGCCGCCGCCGTCACCTCCGTGATCGGCGCGTCGTACACCTCGATCAGCTTCGTGACCCGCTCCACCACGAGCGCCCGCACCCGCAACCTGCTGACGGTCGCCTTCATCCTGGTCTGCACGATCCTGTATTTGGCCCTGCGTCAGGCCCCGCAGACGCTGCTCGTGTTCGCCGGCGCGTTCAACGGCATGATCCTGCCGGTCGGCTTCGCCGCCCTCCTCTACGTGGCCTGGCGCCGCCGCGACCTGCTGCACGGCTACCGCTACCCCGGGTGGCTGCTCGTGATCGGCGCGCTCGCATGGATCGTCTCCGTGTTCATCGCGGTGCGCGGGTTCCTCCCCATGGTCAAGATGATCACCGGTGCCTGAGATGACCACGACGATGCCGCTGCCGCCGCTGGACGGCGCCACGACCCCCGCGCAGGCCCGCGAGCGCTTCCGCGCGGGGCTCGTGCGGCCGACCTCGGGGATCGCCGACGGCTACGCGCAGGCGAACCTCGTCTCGATCCCGCAGGACCACGCCTACGACGTCCTGCTCTTCGCCCAGCGCAACCCCAAGGCCCTGCCGCTGCTCGGCGTGTTCGAGGCCGGCGAGGTCAACGGCCCCGCACTGGACGGCGACGTCCGCACGGACGTGCCGCAGTACGTGGTGTACCGCGACGGCGTCGAGACGGACCGCCCCACGGATCTGCTCGACGTGTGGCGGGACGACCTCGTGACGTTCGTGATCGGCTGCTCGTTCACCTTCGAGTCCGCCCTGGTGGCCGAGGGCATCCGGATGGCCCACCAGGACGCCGGCGTGAACGTGCCGATGTACCGCACGACGCGGCGCTGCGCCTCGGCGGGCCGCCTCTCGGGCCCGCTCGTGGTCTCGATGCGCCCCATCCCCGCCGACCGCGTGGCCGACGCCGTGCGCATCACCTCCCGCTACCCCGCGGTGCACGGCGCGCCCGTGCACGTGGGCGACCCGGCCGGCCTCGGGATCACGGACCTGTCGGCACCGGACTTCGGCGACGCCGTCGAGGTCCCGCAGGGCCACCTGCCCGTGTTCTGGGCGTGCGGGGTGACGCCGCAGGCGGCGATCATGGAGTCCCGCCCGCCGCTGGCCATCACGCACGCGCCCGGGCACATGCTCCTCACGGACCTGCCGGACCGGATGTTCCAGGTCCCGTGACCGCCCGGGCCCGGGGAGGCGGTCAGTCCCCCGCGGCGGCGAGGTGCGCCAGGACGAAGTGCTCCGCCTCGTCCAGGTAGCCGCCGAACATGGCGTGCACCGCGGGCAGGTCGCCGGCCAGCAGCCGCTCCACGATCCACCGGTTGCGGTCCGCGAACTCCACGTGCAGGCGCGTCTGCTCGTCCATCGGATGGAACGCCAGGCGCACGCGGGCCTGCACCGACGCCATGAGCCGCGTGAGCTCGGGGGCGCCGGCAAGGTCCACGATGCCGACGTGGACGCGATGGTTGGCGTCGCCCAGAACCCGCGCGGGGGTGTCCAGGCCGCCCGAGAGCAGGTCCTGGGCACAGCGCAGGTGGCGCGCCGCGCCGGGAGTGAGCTCTCCGTGCTCGAGGGCGCCGAGCTGGATCACCCGACGCGTGCGGTACAGCCCGCGCACGTCCTCCGCACCCGGCGCCGCCACGAACACCCCGCGGTGCGGCAGGCGCTCCACGAGGCCCTCCGAGGCGAGCATGGTGAAGGCCTCACGCAGGCTGTTGCGGCTGACCTGGAGCTCGCCGGCCAGCGCCACCTCTCCCAGTCGCTCCCCCGGCACCAGCCCGGCCGCCGCGATCCGCTGCCGCAGCTGCGCGGCCGCGGCCACGGGAGCCGGCGCCGGGGCGGATTCCCCGGCACCGGCGCCGGGCGCGAGGTCTTCCCCGGTGACACCGCCGCGCTCCGGCACCGTCACGCCCCCAACCGGGCGATCGCCTGGCCGCGCGTCACCGAGGCCGGAGTCTCGGCCACGAGGAGCTGGATCCGGCCCGCACGCGGGGCACGGATCGGCGTCTCCATCTTCATCGCCTCGACGATCGCGACCGTGTCGCCCTCGGCCACCTCGGCGCCGTCCTCGACCTTCCACGAGGCCAGGGTGCCGGTGACCGGCGAGGCCACGGCGCCGTCGTCGTCGGCCTTCCCGGGCCCCGCAGCGCCGGCCGGAGCCGCGGCACCGACGCCTCCGCCTCCGAGGAGGGCCGCGTAGAGGTCGGCGGGCAGGCCCAGGCGCACGGCGCGGCCGTCCAGCTCGACGGTGACGGCGGTGCGACCGCCGGCGGGCACCTCGGCGCCCAGGTAGGGGGACTCCGCCAGCGGCTCGGCGAACTCGGACTCGATCCACGTGGTGTAGACGCCGAGGCGCTCCCCCGAGGTGAAGGCGTCCTGCTCGAGCACGGCGCGGTGGAACGGCACCACGGTGGGCACGCCGTCGATGCGCAGCTCGGCCAGGGCGTCGCGGGCGCGGGCGATGGCCTGGGCGCGGTCCTCGCCCCACACGATGAGCTTGGCGAGCAGGGAGTCGTACTCGCCCGGCACCACGGAGCCGGTGCGGACGCCGGAGTCCATGCGGACCCCGGGGCCGGTGGGGGCCTCGAAGGCGTCGATCGGGCCGGGCACGGGCAGGAAGCCGTACGCCGGGTCCTCGGCATTGAGGCGGAACTCGAGGGCGTGGCCGCGCGGCGTCGGGTCCTCGGGGATGCTCAGCGGCTCGCCGGCGGCGATGCGGAACTGCTCGCGCACCAGGTCCACGCCGAAGACCTCCTCGGTCACGGGGTGCTCCACCTGCAGGCGGGTGTTGACCTCCAGGAAGCTGATGAGGCCGTCCGGGGCCACGAGGTACTCGACCGTGCCGGCCCCGGTGTACCCGGCGGCGCGGCAGATCTCGCGGGCGGAGGTGTGGATGCGCTCGCGCTGCTCGTCCGTGAGGAACGGTGCCGGGGCCTCCTCCACGAGCTTCTGGTTGCGACGCTGCAGGGAGCAGTCGCGGGTGCCGAGCACGGCCACGTGACCGTGCTCGTCGGCGAGGACCTGGGCCTCCACGTGGCGGGGGCGGTCCAGGAAGCGCTCCACGAAGCACTCGCCGCGGCCGAACGCGGCCACGGCCTCGCGGACGGTCGCCTCGAACGCGTCCTCGACGTCGCCGAGCTCGCGCACCACGCGGATGCCGCGGCCGCCGCCGCCGAAGGCCGCCTTGATGGCGATCGGCAGGCCGTGCTCCTCGGCGAACGCGCGCGCGGCGGCGGCGTCCGGCACGGGGCCGTCCGAGCCCGGCACGAGCGGGGCGCCCGCCTGCTGGGCGAGGGAGCGGGCGGTGATCTTGTCGCCGAGGGCGCGGATGGCGTCCGGCGACGGGCCGATCCAGGTCATCCCGGCGTCGATCACGGCCTGCGCGAAGTCGGCGTTCTCGGAGAGGAAGCCGTAGCCCGGGTGCACGGCGTCGGCGCCGGCGCGGCGGGCGACGTCGAGGACCGCGTCGATCTTCAGGTAGGTGTCCGCCGAGGACGCGCCCGGCAGGTGGAAGGCCTCGTCCGCGACGGCCACGTGCAGGGCGTCGGCGTCCGGATCCGAGTAGACGGCGATCGAGGCGATGCCGTGGTCGCGGGCGGCGCGGGCCACGCGCACGGCGATCTCGCCGCGGTTGGCGATGAGCACCCGCGTGACGGGGCGGGCGGCGGGGGTGGTGGTCATGCGGGGGTCTCCTCAGAGGGCGATGCGGAGTCGAGGACGGTCTCGGCGCCGGGGCGGGGATGGGGGACGAAGCGGACGCGGGCGCCCGGCGGCAGCTGGGCCGCCAGGCTGAGGTCCGCGCGGGCCACGACGCCGATCACCGGGTAGCCGCCGGTGACCGGATGGTCGGAGAGGAACAGGACGGGCTCACCCGAGGGCGGCACCTGCAGCGCGCCGCGCACGGCGCCCTCGGACTTCAGCTCGCCCTCGCGCACGCGCTCGAGCGGCGCGCCGTCGTCGGGGGCCGTGAGGCGCACGCCGATCCGGTCGGTCTGCTGGCTCACGTCCCAGTCCTGCGTGAACAGGCGCTCCAGGCCCGCCTCGCCGAACCAGTCGTCGCGGGGGCCGGGGACCACGCGCAGCACGGCCACCTGGCCGGGCGCGGGCATGGGGCGCAGCGAGGTCTCCGGGTCCCCCACCAGCACGACGCCGGCCTCCTCCGAGGCGGGGGCGCCGGCGGCGGTCGGTCTCGCGGCGGAGGCGCCGGCGGCGCCCCTCGCATCCGGGCCGACGCGGCGGGCGAGGCGGTCCCCCGCCGTCAGCGGGGCGGGGCCGAGCCCGGACAGGGTGTCGGTCGAGCGGCTGCCGAGCACGGGCGGCACGTCGATCCCGCCCCGGAGGCCCACGTACACGCGCAGGCCGCCGACCGGCTCGTCCACCGTCAGCGTCTGGCCGTCCAGCACGACGAACGGGCTGCGGGCGGGCACCCGGCGCGCGGCGCCGTCGGCCGCGGTGATCGTCCCGCCGGCCTCGGCGCCGGCCAGGGCCATCACCTGGTGGCCGTGCGCGGTGAGGGTGAGGCCGCCCAGGACGGTCTCCAGCACCGCCTCGCGTGAGCGGTTGCCCACGAGCCGGTTCGCCTGGCGTGCCGCGTCCCGGTCGGCCGCCCCGGACGCGACGACGCCGAGGTCGCCCAGGCCCGGGCGGCCCAGGTCCTGGACCAGGGTCAGGAGCCCCGGGTCCACGACGGTGACGCCGCGGCGGCCGGCCACGGACGGGAGGCCGGCCGCGGCGTCGGCGGGCGGGGTGGCGTCGACCGCCGCGTCCGCGCCGGAGGTGACGGACGCCGTCGGGCGCACGGGGACGTAGCGGACACGGTCGCCGGGCTGCAGCAGGGCGGGCTGCTCGCGGCCGAGGTCCCACAGGGCCGCGGTGGTGTGCCCGAGGAGCTGCCAGCCGCCGGGCGAGGTGCGCGGGTAGACGGCGGAGAAGGCCCCGGCGACGGCGACGGCGCCCGCCGGGACGGCCGTGCGGGGCGAGCTGCGACGGGGCGCCTCGAACGGGGCCGCCTCGGAGGCGCAGTACATGAACCCCGGCGCGAAGCCGCCGAACGCGGCGAACCAGTCCGCCTCGCTGTGGGCCCGGATGACGCCGTCGACGCCGAGCCCGGTGAGCCGGCCGACCTCGGCGAGGTCCTCACCGTCGTAGACCACGGGGATCTCGACGATCCGACCCCCCGTCAGCTCACCGGCGTCCGGGGTGAGGGTGCTGACCCGCGGTGCGGCGTGCTCGGCGGCGGCCTGCGAGGTGAAGGTCACCAGGACGGTCGCGGCGGCGGCCATGACCTGGCGCTGGCCGCGCTCCGGGTGGGCCGTGAGGTGGGCGTGGACGGCCATGACGTCCTCGAGTGAGGCGCACTCGACGAGGAAGCCCTGCGTGCCGACCCAGCGGATCGCGCGGGCCGGCGGTGTGGCGGCGGGGTGACGTGGGGCGCTCATGCGAAGGCCTTGATGGACACGCCCGCGCCCTCGAGCGCGCGGCGCACGGCCGCGGCCATGGCCACGGCGCCGGGCGTGTCGCCGTGCAGGCAGATGCTCTCGGCGTCGACGCGCACGTCCGTGCCGTCCACCGCCGCGACGACGCCCTCGGTGGCCAGGCGCACCATGCGGGCGGCGACGGCGTCCTCGTCGTGGAGGACCGCGCCGGGCTCGCGGCGGGAGACCAGCGTGCCGTCCGGGTTGTAGCCGCGGTCCGCGAAGGCCTCGGCGACGCCGCGCAGCCCCGCGGCGGCCGCCTTGTCCAGGGCGACGGAGCCGGGCAGGAGCAGCAGCGGGAGGTCGGAGCCGAACGCCTTGACGCCGTCGACGACGGCCTGGGCGTGCGCCTCGTGACGGACGATCGTGTTGTAGAGGGCGCCGTGCGGCTTCACGTAGCGGACCCGGCCGCCGGCCGCGCGGGCGAGCGCGTCGAGGGCGCCGATCTGGTAGAGGACGTCGTCGGCCAGCTCGGTGGGCGTGCAGTCCAGGAAGCGGCGGCCGAAGCCGGCGAGGTCGCGGTAGCCGACGTGCGCGCCGATCGTGACGCCGGCGGCGACCGCGTCACGGCAGGTCTGGGCGATCCCCGAGGGATCGCCCGCGTGGAAGCCGCACGCGACGTTGGCGGAGGAGACGGAGGGCATGATGGCGGCGTCGTCCCCCATCGTCCACGAGCCGAAGGACTCGCCGACGTCGGAGTTCAGGTCGATCTGCGGCGCGTGAGACACGGTGCAGTCCTCTCGGATCGGGCCCGGCTGAGGTGCCGGTCACACAATCTTGAGGCATGAGGGGGGATTGTTCAACAATCCTCGGCGCGCCCTGCTGGCGCCCACCCGGCCCGCACGGCAACGCGGGTTGAGTTATCGCGGGTCTCCCAGCCCGGGACCCGCGACAACTCAACCGGCGTTGCGGGCCGGGCCGGGCGACCTCACCGCAGCGGCGTGTGCTCCGGGTCCACGCGCTCGTCCTCGCGCACGGGCCCGGGTGCGGTGCCGCCGCCCCACGGGTCCCCGCCGAACGCCTCACGCCCGTGCTCGCTCAGCCAGCTCGTCAGCTCCGGGCCCGCGGGCACAATGCGCGTCGGGTTGATGTCCTCGTGGACCACGTAGTAGTGCTCCTTGATCTGCGCGAAGTCGATCGTGTCACCGAAGCCCGGGGTCTGGAACAGGTCGCGCGCGTAGCCCCACAGCGCCGGCATCTCGGTCAGCTTGTTCCGGTTGCACTTGAAGTGCCCGTGGTACACGGGGTCGAACCGCACCAGCGTGGTGAACAGCCGCACGTCGGCCTCGGTGATCCGCTCCCCCATCAGGAAGCGGCGCGTCGTCAGACGCTCCTCGAGCCAGTCCATCGCGGTCCACAGCCGCTCGTACGCGGCGTCGTACGCCTCCTGCGAGCCCGCGAAGCCGCACCGGTACACGCCGTTGTTCACCTCGGTGAACACGCGCTCGATCACCTCGAACATCTCGTCCCGCTCCGGCCCGGCGTCGGGGATCAGCTGCGGGGCGCCGTCGCGGTGGAACGCGGTCCACTCCGTCGAGAGGTCGAGGGTGATCTGCGGGTAGTCGTTGGTCACGACGCCGCCCGTCGGCACGTCCACGATCGCCGGCACCGTGATGCCCCGCGGATAGTCGGGGAACCGCGTGAAGTAGTTCTCCTGGATCCGCTCGGTGCCGAGCACGGGGTCCTTCCCGCCCTCGTCGAGGTCGAAGGTCCAGGAGCGCTCGTCGTGGGTCGGCCCCGGGGTGCCCAGCGAGATCGCGTCCTCCAAGCCCAGCAGGCGCCGCACGATGATCGTCCGGTTCGCCCACGGGCACGCCCGCGCCGCCACGAGCCGGTAGCGGCCCGCCTCGACGGGCCACGCCTCGGCACCCTCGGTGAGCCCGCCGCCCACGCGGCCGACCGTGGACGGCTCGGCCACGGGCAGGGCCCGCACGGCCTCCGGGTCCGCCACGATCCGGTCCGCGATGTAGTTCGTGTCCCGCGTGAACTCCGCCCCGGACTGCACGTAGTTGCCCTTGAGCCCCTCGCGCGAGTCGATGGTGCCGCGGTCCGCGGCCTGGCCGGTCTGCTGGTTCTCCATACACTCGAGCCTATGACGACGACCACCGCCACGCCCGGCCCCACGCCCGCCCCGCTGGTGCGCTGCGTGACCGCCCAGAACCCCTCCCCGATGACCCTCGCCGGCACCAACACGTACGTGGTCGCCGCACCGGACTCGGACGCGGCCGTCGTGGTGGACCCGGGCCCGGAGGACGACGTCGCCGCCCACCTCGAGCGCGTCCGCGCGGCGGCCGAGGGGCGCCGAATCGCGCTCATCCTGGTGACGCACCGGCACGCCGACCACACCGGCGGGGTGGACGCGTTCCACGCGGCCACGGGCGCCCCCGTGCGCGCCGCGGACCCGGACTGGTGCCGCGGCGAGGCCGCCGTCCTGACGCCGGACGAGCGGATCGACGCCGCCGGCACCCCGATGCTGGCGTGGCACACCCCGGGCCACACCTCGGACTCCTACTCGTTCGCCGTCCCGGACGCGGGCGCGCACGGCGCGGTCATCACGGGCGACACCATCCTCGGCTCGGGCACCACCATGCTCGACCACCCGGACGGCACCCTCACCGACTACCTGGCCAGCCTGCGCCGCCTCGAGGCGGCGGGCCCGCTCACGGTGCTGCCCGCGCACGGGCCCGTGCCGGAGCCGCTGGACGTCGTCGCCCGCGACTACCGGCACCACCGCGAGGGCCGCCTGGAGCAGATCCGCGCCGCCCTGGGCGCGTTGCCCGAGACCGAGGCGGCGACGATCACGCCCGAGGACCTGGCCCCGCGCATCTACCCCGGCCTCACCGGCACCGTGGCCCGCGTGGCCGTCCAGACGGTGGCCGCGCACCTGCGCCACCTGCGCGAGGACTGAGCCCCTCCGCCGAGGGCCCGGCCCGCACTACGCTGACCTCAGACCCGTCCCTCGACCCAGCGGAGGCACCCCATGACCATCCTCGTCGGCTACGCCCCCTCGAAGGCCGCGGACGCCGCTCTGGACACCGCCCTGGACATCGCCCGCTCCACCGGCGAGCGCGTGGTGGTGGTCAACGCGGGCCCCGGCGGCGAGCACCGCACCAAGTCCCTGGTCACGGAGGAGCAGCAGCGCGGCGTGCAGGCCCGGTTGGACGCCTCCGGCGTGACGGCCGAGTTCCGCCAGTACGCACGCGGCCGGTCCACGGTGGAGGAGATGAAGGACGTGGCCGCGGAGCTGGACCCGTCCATCGTGGTCATCGGCGTGCGCCGCCGCGGCGGCTTCGGCCGGTTCGTCATGGGATCGGTCTCGGACGAGCTGCTGCAGGAGATCGATCAGCCCGTGCTGTGCGTGAAGGAGTACCGGCAGTACGGGGACCACACGCCCGAGGCCGTGAGCCACGTCGCCGAGACGGACCCGGGCACCCACGGCCTGCCCGCGTCCGAGCCGATGGCCGAGCGGCGTCGGCTCACGCCCGTCGATCCCGGGGACCCGACGCTCGAGCGCTGAGCGCTCCCGCCGGGCCTCAGTCCTCGTCGTCCTGACGGCGGCGCGTGACGACGTCGTCGAGGAGGCCGTCCGTGTGGGAGCCGGCGCCGCTGCGCCGCCCGGCCTCGTCCGCCGCCGCGGCCTCCGCCGCCTGCTTGGCCTGCTGCGCGCGCCGCTCGGCGAACGCCTCCTCGCCCGGGCCGGCGAGTTCGCGGTTGCGCTGCACCGCCGTCATCGAGCCGGTGTACAGGCCGGAGTGGTCACCCACGCGGGTCAGCGGTGTGGTGAGGGTGTCCGGGCGTGGATCGGCGCCGTCGACGCGCGGCAGCGGCGCGGTGCGCGGGCGCGGCTCGCGGGCCGCCACCCCGGAGTCGTCCCGGCCCGGCTCGCCCGTCCGGTCGCCACCGCGGGCCTCCGCGTCGGAACCGTCGGAGGCGGGCGCCGCGTCGTCGTGGGCGGGGTGCCGGTCCACCATGCGCTGCACCACGATGCCCTCGGGGTGCTCGTGGCGCAGGAAGGCCACGAGGTCCTCGCGCACGAGGCAGCGCAGGTCCCAGAGGTCGCCGGAGTTGCGGGCGGAGACCACGGCGCGGATGCGCACGACGCCGCCGGTCGCGTCGGTCACCTGCAGCGCGTGCTCGCGCCCGTCCCACAGGTCCGTGGACTCGAGCAGCTGGGTGAGTCGTGCGCGCAGCGCGTCCATGGGCACGCGCCAGTCCACGTCCAGCTCCACGACGCCGGAGACCTCGGCACCCACCCGCGTCCAGTTCTCGAACGGCTGGGTGGTGAAGTGCGAGGACGGGTAGACCATGCGGCGGCCGTCCCAGAGCTTGAGCACCACGTTGGACAGGGTGATCTCCTCGACGGTGCCGAACACGCCCTCCGTGTCCACCACGTCGCCCACCCGGATCGCGTCCGTGAAGGCGAGCTGGAATCCGGCGAACACGTTGGTCAGCGTGGACTGCACGGCCAGGCCGGCGATCACCGAGATCACGCCGGCGGAGGCGAGCAGGCCGGCCCCGAGCGAGCGCACCTCGGGCACCCCCAGCAGGACCACGGCGACGGCCACCACCACGATCACCGCGTTGAGGATGCGCCGGATCAGGATGGTCTGCGTGCGGATGCGTCGCTCGCGGCGGTGCTCGACGCCGGTCTCCTGGTAGCGGCCGAGGATCCCCTCCTCGATCACGCCGACCAGGCGCCACGCAGCCCACGCGCCCGCCGCGGCCACGGCGATGAGCAAGAGGAACGACGCCGGCCGGTACCAGGTCTGCTCCTCGGCCATGACCCCGAGCCAGATCCGGGAGGCCAGCAGGCCGGCGGCGACGGCGGCCGGCAGGCTCAGCCGGGCGGCGCCGTGCTGGAACGCGGGGCGGCGCACGAGCACGACGCGCGCCACCTGCAGGGCCAGGTACACGACCGCCGCGCCGATCGCGAACGCCATCAGCACGGTCAGCAGCGTCCCCCATTCCACGCCGAAGGCCCGGGTGGTGGCGGCCGCCCCGTCCTGGATGTCCCCCTCCACCCCGGACGGCACGGTCTCGCCCGCCAGGAGGCGGTCCAGGGCGGTCAGCAGGGGCGGGGTCGCGAGGGCGGGCAGGACGGGGAGGACCATGACGACAGTCTGACACCCGCCCCCGGACGCACCCCGGAGAAGAGCACAATGGAGCCTGACCGTCCGCGCGGTCCGGGCCCGGCCGTCGTCGTGCCCCGTCCCGCCGGCCCGCCGCCGCCCCTCTGGAGGAATCCGTGCTCTCCGTCACCGACCTGCGCCCGCTCGACACCGCCACCGCGGACCTGTCCCGCATCATCCCGCGGGCGAACGTGGACGTGTCCTCCGTGGTGCCGGCGGTCGCCCCGATCATCGAGCAGGTCCGCCACGGCGGCGAGCAGACCCTGCTGGACCTGGCCGAGCGGTTCGACGGCGTCCGCCCGCCCGCCCTGCGCGTGCCCGGCGAGGCGCTCGAGGCCGCCCTGGCCGGGCTCGACCCGCGGGTGCGCGCCGCCCTGGAGGAGTCGATCCGCCGAGCCCGGCTCGTGCACGACGCCCAGCACCCCCAGGACTCCACGGTCGAGCTCGGCGAGGGCGCCGTCGTGGAGAACCACTGGACCCCCGTGGGCCGCGTGGGCCTGTACGTGCCCGGCGGCCGCGCCGTGTACCCCTCCTCGGTGGTGATGAACGTGGTGCCCGCGCAGGCCGCCGGCGTGGGGAGCCTCGCGGTGACCTCGCCCCCGCAGCGGGACCACGGCGGCCTGCCCCACCCCACCGTGCTCGCCGCGTGCGCGCTGCTCGGCGTGGACGAGGTCTACGCGGCCGGCGGCGCCCAGGCCGTGGCCATGCTGGCGCACGGCGTCCAGGACGACGACGGCGGGTGGCTCTGCGCGCCCGTCGACCTGGTGACGGGGCCCGGCAACGTGTACGTGGCCGCCGCCAAGCGCGCGCTCCAGGGCGTGATCGGCGTGGACGCCGAGGCCGGGCCGAGCGAGATCGCCGTGATCGCGGACGGCACCGCCCGCGCCGACTGGGTGGCCGCGGACCTGATCAGCCAGTCCGAGCACGATCCGCTGGCCGCCTCCGTGCTCATCACCGATTCCGAGGACCTGCTCCGGGACGTGCAGGCGGCGATCAAGGCGCAGGTGCCCGGGGCGTTCCACGAGGACCAGATCCGCGAGGCCCTCACCGGCCCCCAGTCCGGCGTGCTGCTGGTACGGGACATGGACCAGGCTGTGGAGGTCTCCGACCGCTACGCCACCGAACACCTCGAGATCCAGACGCGCGACCCCGAGGCCCTCGTGGGGCGCATCCGCAACGCCGGCGCCGTGTTCGTGGGCCCGCACGCCCCCGTGCCGCTGGGCGACTACTCGGCCGGGTCCAACCACGTGCTCCCCACCTCGGGGACGGCCCGGCACTCCTCCGGTCTGAACACGGTGACGTTCCTGCGCCTGCAGCAGCGCATCCGCTACACGGAGACCGGGCTCGAGGAGGTCGCGGACGGGATCGGCGTGCTGGCCGAGGACGAGCGCCTGCCCGCGCACGGCGCCGCGATCCGCGTCCGCTTCGCGTGAGGGGGTGGGCGTGAGCGGCGTCCGCATCGACGCGTGGCTGTGGGCCGTGCGGCTGTACAAGACCCGGTCCGCGGCCACGGCGGCGGTGCGCGCAGGCCACGTGCGCATCGACGGCGAGCCCGTGAAGGCGGCGACGCCCGTCGTCGTCGGGAACCGGGTGCGGGTGCGCCAGGACGGACGCGAGCGGATCCTGGAGGTCACGGGGCTGATCGCCAAGCGGGTGGGCGCCCCCGTGGCCCGGCAGCAGTACGTGGACCACTCCCCGCCGCCCGTGCCGCGTGAGCTGCTCGCGGTGCCCTACCGTGAGCGCGGCGCGGGCCGGCCCACCAAGCGGGACCGCCGGCAGCTGGACGCGCTGCGCGGCCGCGACCGACGCTGAGCGTCTCAGTCCTCCCCCGCGCCGTCATCCGCCGTCGTGATGGCGGCCTCATGCGGAGGGTGCGGTCAGCACCATCCGGAACGGCTTGTCGTTGTCCACCGTGACGGTGAACGTCATCGGCCCCGCCTCATCCACGGGGGGAGTCGCCGCCGACCAGCCGCCGCACAGCGCCTCCGATCCGGCCATCCAGGTCTTCGTTCCCCCGCCACCCCGTGAGGTCAGGATCTCCGTCTCACCGGTGGCATCCGAAGGACACAGCACGATGACCCGAAGGACTGCACCCTGTTGAGCGTCCACGGTGATCTGCTGCGTGCCCGTCCCGACCGCCTCCTCCAGGACGGACTCCTTCTCCGGGTCGAGATGGCCCGCATCCGGATGCCGGTGCGTGTACTCGACCAACGTCATCCCGTCCTCCTCGAACAGCGCGGCGGGGAGTGCTTCTTCACCGGCGGGTGACGACGCGGACGAACCGGTGGCGGAGGCCGACCGGGTTGCCGAGGGGGCCGCTGACGTCACGGTGACGGAGGACGCCGCAGCGGTGGATGCCTTCGCGGTGGAGGAGACGCTGCCCGGGGAAGCGGAGCATCCCGAGATGGCGATACCGAGGAGAGCCGCGACGACCACGGCGGCCGACAATGCCGCACGCTTCTTCTCGATGTCCATCCGCATGATCCGATCCCTCTCAGAGAACCGATTGCGGGGCCGCGGGCTGCGGTCTCGAGCCCCCCTCTCGAGTGGCTTGATCCTGGCTGGCGATGCGCGGTGTGTCAAGCATCACATCGGGCAGCTCGGATGACGCCGCGCGACCGCCGCGCTTTGACCACCCCACGGACCCCTCCGTAGGCTGATCCCCAGAATCACGAGTTCCCGTCATTCACGGCCCTGGCCGGCGGGACGGCAACCCTCTCACGCAGTAGTGGGGTGCTCCAGGTGATGATTCGGCCCCTCGGACACCCCGACGGGCAAGTACCGCGCCTCCGCGGATCCGGGCGATCCGCGTTCCCGCCGTCTGCGGAGCCGCGCCAGTCATCGGAAGAGGACGCGCGCCATGACCCTGACCCACGAACCCCACACCGCCGCGTGGGACACCGACCTGTCCCTCGGCAACCTCCGCTCCGGCCTCTCGGCATTCCCCACCGGGGTCGTCGCGCTGGCGGGCCTCGCCGACGACGTCCCCGAGGTGATGGTCTCCTCCTCCTTCGGCGTGGGCATCTCCTGGGAGCCGGCCCTCGTGTCCTTCTCCGCGCAGAACAGCTCCCGCACCTGGCCGCGCCTGCGCCGGGCCGGGTCGATCGGCGTCTCCCTGCTCGCAGCGGACCAGACGCCGCTGTGCCGTCAGCTGGCCGCCCGCGAGGGCGACCGCTTCGCCGGTCTCGACGTGCACCGCAGCCCGCACGACGCCCTGCTGATCGGGGGCTCCTCGCTCTGGCTCGAGACGCGGGTGCACGCCGAGGTCCCGGCGGGCGACCACACGGTGGTGCTGCTGGAGGTGACGGCCTTGGCGGATCACACGGACGCCGCTCCCCCGGCCGCCCTGCACCGCAATCTCTTCCACGGCCTGCGCGCGCTCTGAGCGAACTCCAGGTGAACAATCGGGCCCCTGGTTCCCGGTCGGCGAGATCCGTGCAATGATGGAGCCTGAAGTTGATCAAGCTGTATCCCGCCATCTTCACTGCTCGTCAGCCCGGCATCGCCGGCGTCGATGAGTGTTGGGCAAGCGGTTCAGTCTCGCCGCTTCACCCGCGTCCCACCTCCGGGCCGCGGTCCAACACCGCCACCGCACCGCGGGGGCACATCGAAAGGACACCATCATGGCTGTCGGTACTGTCAAGTGGTTCAACGCTGAGAAGGGCTACGGCTTCATCGCCCCCGAGGACAACTCCGCGGACGTGTTCGTGCACTTCTCCGCCATCCAGGGCAACGGCTTCAAGGAGCTCCAGGAGAACGACCGCGTCGAGTTCGAGACCCAGGACGGCCCCAAGGGCCTCCAGGCCGCCAACGTGACGAAGCTCTGATCTTCGCCTGACGCACGGCTTCCGACGCCCCCGGTCCGCACGGACCGGGGGCGTCGTCGTATGCGCTTCCGTGCGCCCTGCACGCCCCCGCACTCCGCCGTACGCCCGTTCGACCGCGGCGCTGCGACATCACCGCAGGGCTGCACTGCGGTGATGTCGCTGAGGCGCGGTCCTCCGCGGCGGGTCTCGTCCTGGCCCTGCGCGTCAGGCCACGCCCCGCCGGCCCACGTGGCGACGCAGCAGCAGCACCACGCCCAGGGCCAGCAGATACCCGGCCGCGACGACAACGAAGCCGGCCCGGTAGTCGCCCGTGACGTCGCGCAGCACGCCCATCAGCAGCGGGCCCAGGGCGAAGCCGGCGTACATGCCCATCGAGTTCGCCCCGGTCGCACGGCCCAGCCGCTCGGCCGGCACCTCGCTCAGCAGGCCCGCGTTGATCACCACGTTGGCGCCCAGCACCGTCAGGCCGTGCACCGCGGCGCCCACCCACAGCAGGGCCGGCAGGTCCAGCAGGTCCGCGGCGAGGAACACCACGACGCCGGCCACCGCCCCCAGGCAGATCACGGCCAGCAGGGTGGTGGGCCGGTCTCCGGCACTCATCCGCCGGCTCCACCCGATCCGGGAGAGCACCCCCACCACCCCGGACACGGCCGCCGCGGCGCCGCCGGCCACGAGCGTCATTCCCAGCGTCTCGACGGCGAACAGTGGCAGGTACGTGTTCGTGGCCTGCATGCCCAGGCCGGTGAGGAACGCGATCGCCGCGAAGAACCAGACCGTGGCCGGCAGGGGCGAGGTGTCCCGCCGTCGTCGCCCGCCGACGGGGCCGGTGGCCGGCGGCGGCGCCCCGGGCAGCGGCGGGGCGGCGACCAGGGCGAGCACCCAGAGCGCCCCGATGAGCACCGCGGCCCCCAGCGCGGCGCCCGTCCAGCCCAGGGCGAGGGACGCGGCCGGGAAGAACAGGCCGCCGACCAGCTGGGCCGCCTGGACGCCGGACTGCTTCACCCCGACCCACCCGATGCGCCTCTCCGGCGGCACCACGGTGCGGATGATCCGGTTCGTGGTGGGGTTGGAGATGGCTTGCGTGACGCCCGCGACGGCGGCCGCCGCGTACAGCACGGGCAGGGACGGGGCGACGGCGCCGAGCACGAGAGCCGCGGCGGTGCCGCCGAAGATGATGCTCAGCTGCGCGCGGGCGGACAGGCGGTCGGCGGCCCGGCCGAGGCCGAGGGAGGTGACGGCGGCCGCCGCGAACACGACCGTCATCACGGTGCCGAGCTGGCCCGAGGTGACGTCGAGCCGCTCCATCACGACCGTGGAGGAGGCGGAGACGCCGTAGTTGAACAGGGGCCCGGCGCCCATGGCCGCCAGCAGCACCCACAGCAGGGCCGCGGAGGGGCGGCGAGCGGCGGGGGCGGGCGGGGTCACGGCCCCAGGCTACGACCCCTCACGCGACGAGGCGGGAAATCCATCTCATGGGCGCCCGGGGGCGTCGTGTGAGGTGGATTTCCCGCCTCGAAAGCGGTGGTGACGGCGGGGGTGGGTCAGCCGACGCGGCCCTCACCGCGGTGCTCGCCCTCCACGCGGCCGGTGGTCCCCCGCTGGGTGACCTCCTCGCCGTCCTGGCGCTCGGGCCGCTCGCCGGCCTCCGCCGGCAGGCCCTCGTTCTCGTCGGTGGGTGTCTCGCCGGCGGTGGCGGCGGGTGCCGGATCCTGCGGGGCCCGACGACGGCCGCCGTGCGGGGACAGCGACTCACCCTCACCCAACGAGCTGACGCGCGGCATCGGCGACGTCGTCAGCGGCACGGACTCGGTCTGCCGGGCGTCGACGAGCGTGGAGCCCGTCCCGGAGATGGGGGAGCCCTGCACGGGGGCGCCGGCCGCCTTGCGGCCCGGGATCAGCAGCTCGGAGCGCCACTCGGGGTCGCGCTCGGTGAGGTAGTCCACGCGGGCGTGCTCGCCGAAGTGGTCCGCGTCCGCCTCCTCCCAGTCCATGGCCCAGCCGGCGGGCGGGTCGTTGAGCAGCTCGTCCGTGCGCAGCCAGTGGTAGATGGACGCGTACGAGCGGGTGCTCAGGTGGTCCACGCGGCGGCGCAGCATGCGGGTGTTCAGCTGGGACGGATGCGTCAGGCCCATGGACGCCATGATCTGCACGGCCTCGCGCACGGTCAGGCGGTGGTAGTTGAAGACGCGGTTGCCCTTGTCCTCCACGTCGAGGGCGCGCATCAGACGCGGGTCCTGCGTGGCCACCCCCACGGGGCACTCGTTCGTGTGGCACTTCTGCGCCTGGATGCACCCGGTGGCCATCATCATCGCGCGGGCGGACATGGTGAAGTCCGCGCCCTGGATCAGACGCTTGACGATGTCCGAACCGGTGGCGACCTTGCCGGCCGCGCCGAGCTTGATCATGTGGCGCAGGCCGGTGCCCACGAGCGCGTTGTGCACGAGCATGAGGCCCTCGGTCAGCGGGGTGCCCACGCGGTCCGAGTACTCGAGCGGGGCGGCGCCGGTGCCGCCCTCGGAGCCGTCCACGATGATGAAGTCGGGGGCGATCCGCTCCTCCCAGATGGCCTTGGTCATGGCCAGCACGTCCACGCGGGAGCCCACGCAGAACTTGATGCCGATCGGCTTGCCGTCCGAGAGCTCACGGAGCTGCTCGATGAACTTGACCATCTCGCGCGGGGTGCGGAACGCGGAGTGGGACGCCGGGGACAGGCAGTCCTTGTCCATCGGGATCTCACGGGCCTCGGCGATCTCGGGGGAGATCTTCTCCTTGGGCAGCATGCCGCCCAGGCCGGGCTTCGCGCCCTGGGAGATCTTGATGGTGATGCCCTTGACCTCGGGCAGCAGCGCCTTCTCGGCGAACTTCTCCGGGCTGAAGGTGCCGTCCTCGTTGCGGCAGCCGAAGTAGCCGGAGCCGATCTCCCAGAACAGGTCCGCGCCGTTGCCGCGGTGGTACTTGGTGAGGCCGCCCTCGCCGGTCTCGTGGATGAACCCGCCCAGGCCGGCGCCCTTGTTCATGGCGATCACGGCGTTGGCGGAGAGGGAGCCGAAGGACATGGACGAGATGTTCATCAGCGAGATGTCCACGGGCCGGCGGCAGTCCGGGCCGCCGATCCGCACCGTGGGGGGCTCCTCCGGCGGGTTGACCGGGGCGGTGGAGTGCAACAGGAACTCGTAGCCGATCTCCGAGGTGTCCCGCTCGGTGCCGAACGCCTTGTGGCTGTCCAGTCCCTTCGCGCGGGCGTAGACGATCGAGCGGGTGTCCCGGTCGAACGGCTTGCCGTCGAAGTTGCGCTCGATGAAGTACTGCTGGATCTCGGGGCGGATCGACTCCAGCAGGTACCGCATGTGGCCGAGCACGGGGTAGTTGCGGAGGATCGCGTGCCGCTTCTGGGTCATGTCCCACACGGCGAGCACGAGCAGCGCCACCAGGAGCACCGCCAGCACCCACCACGCGCCGCCGCCGATGGCGGCCACCAGCACGACGACGAGCGCGGCCAGCGAGAGGGTCGCGACGATCAGGAGTCTGTTGTTCACCCGACCATCGTGCCCTATATCACTCGAACGTTCATCCTCGCCGCACTGTGTCGAGGTCCCACGTGTGGGGCAGGGGCGTCCGGGCCGACGGCAGGGCCACGCTGCGCCGCCACTCGTGCAGCCACTCCGGCAGCGTCGGCTCCCCCGCGAGGTCGTGGCCGGCCGCCGCCGCGATCGCCCGGACCTCGTCGTTCTCCACGGGGCGGCCGTCCTTCTTGCGCAGGCGCGTGCAGATGTACGCGCGCACCGCGACGTCGCCGTCGACCACGACGCGCTGCTCGAACCACACCGCGCGCTCATCCAGGCCGATCATCCGCGTCTCCACGTCGAACCGCTGCCCCAGGGTCACCGAGCGGCGGAACGCGATCTGCTCGGCCTGCACCACGGGCGTCCAGCCGCGACGGCGGATCTCGTCCCACAGGCCGGTGCGGACCATCGCGTCGAAGCGGCCGAGGTCGAACAGCCCGAAGTACTGGCCGTTGTTGACGTGCAGGGCCATGTCCACGTCCGTGGGCAGGGCGCGCATCGGCAGCGTCGTCGGCTCCCAGAGTCCGGCGCGCGGGCGGCGACGCGCGCGGGCGACGACCCAGATCGTGCGGGGGATCAGATGCATCGGATGTTCCTCCTCGGGGTCACAGGACCCCCTCGGTCAGATGGTCCGGCGTGCCGAACCGGTGGGCGGTCACGGACACGGCCTGTTCGTGCAGGAACGGCAGCAGCTCCACCTCGCCGGCGCTCACCACGGGGCCAGCGTAGACCGCCACGTCGGGGGTGTCGCCGAGCGCCGCGTGGAGCGCGCTCCGCGCCGCCTCGGCCGCCTCCCGGTCGCCGGCCCAGTCGGCGACGAGCCGGATCCGTGCGTCGCCGCCGCCCTCCGCTGCGGGCGGGATGAGGGCCAGCCGCCGGGCGCGGTCGTGGAACGCGGCGTCGTCCTCGACGACGACGTCCACCGGCGCGGACGTGCCGGCACCCTCCGTGCGGACGGACCGGACCAGCTCCTCCACCCGGCCGCGCACGGCCTCGGCCGAGAGCCCGTCCGCGTCGGGCCCCTCCGCGGTGGGGGTCGGGCGCAGGCTCACGGTCATGGGCGCCCCGGCGCGCAGGCCGGCGGAGACGATGCGCAGCAGGTGGTCGGCGGGCCCCGAGTGCCGGCGCACGAGGACCGGGGTGGGGACGTGACGCAGCACGTTCCGCTCGGCCTCGAGCGCGGAGACGTCCGTGGCCACCCCGAACACGGTGGTCCACGCGTGGGTGTCGAGGGCGCGGGCGGTCTCGAGCCAGGATGCGCCCGCACCGTCGGCCTCGGACCCGGGCCGCCCCTCTCCCCCGGCCCACGTGGGCGCGTCCTCCCAGTCCACGAGGCCGTGCAGGTAGTGCGGCCCGCCGGCCTTCGTGGTGGGGCCGACGACGGAACGCTTCCAGCCGCCGAAGGGCTGGCGGCGCACGATGGCCCCGGTGATGCCGCGGTTCACGTAGAGGTTGCCGGCGCGCACGCCGCGCAGCCACACGTCGATCTCCTCCCGGTCCAGCGAGTGCAGCCCGGAGGTGAGGCCGTAGTCCACGGCGTTCACGATCCCGATGGCCTCCTCGAGCGTCTCGGCCGTCATCACGGCCAGCACGGGGCCGAAGTACTCGGTGAGGTGGGCGTCGGCGCCGGGACGCACGCCGGAGCGGATGCCCGGGCTCCACAGGCGACCCGTCTCGTCCAGCTGCCGCGGACGCAGGGCCCACCGCTCCCCCGGGCCGAGCTCGGTGAGCCCGCGGCGCAGCTTCTCGCCGGGGGCCTCGATCACGGGGCCCATCTCGGCGCGCGGGTCCGCGGGGTGCGCCACGTGCAGGGACGAGGCGGCGTCCAGCAGCTGCCGGTGGAAGCGCTCGGAGGTGGCCACGGAGCCGACGAGCACCACGAGGGAGGACGCCGAGCACTTCTGGCCGGCGTGACCGAACGCGGACTGGACCACGTCCTTCGTGGCCAGGTCCAGATCCGCGGACGGGGTCACGATCACGGCGTTCTTGCCGGAGGTCTCGGCGAGCAGGTGCAGGTCGGGGCGCATCCCCTTGAACAGCCGTGCGGTGTCCCAGCTGCCGGTGAGGATGAGCCGCTCGACGGCCGGGTCGGTCACGAGCGCCGCGCCGACCTCCGCCTCGTCCTCGTCCGCCAGCGTCACCAGGCGCACGAGGTCCGCGGGGTCGTGCCCGGCCAGCGGGCCGCCGTCGTCGAACAGCCCCGAGTCCCGCAGCCCGGCCACGATCAGCTCCCACGCGACCGCGCCCGTCCGCTCGGACTGCGGGGCCGGCTTGAACACCACGGGCGAGCCGGCGCCGAGCGCGGCGAGGACGCCCCCGACCGGGATGGCCACGGGGAAGTTCCACGGCGGGATCACCAGGGTCAGGCGGACGGGCACGGCGCGAGCGCCCTCCACCGCGTCCAGACCGCGGGCCAGGCGCGCGTAGTAGTGCGCGAAGTCCACGGCCTCGGAGACCTCGGGGTCGCCCTGGTCCAGGGTCTTGCCGGTCTCGGCGGCGGCCACCTCCAGCAGGCGGGCCCGGCCGGCGTGCAGGGCCCGTCCGACGGCGTCCAGCGCGTCGGCGCGCTCGTGGCCGGTGAGCGCGCCCCAGCGGGCGCCGGGGTGGGCGGTGGCGGCGATGGCGGCGCGGGCGTCGTCGGCCGTGGTGGCGCGGTGGGCGCGGACGGTGTCCGTCCCGAGGTCCGAGCCCGGGACGGCCGCGAGGATCCGGCGGGCCCACTCCCGGTTGCCGGGCAGCGCGGGGTCCGTGTCCGGGGTGTTGGCGAAGCCGTCCACGGGGGCGGGGGTCGGCCCGTCCTCCCCGCGGGACCGGTCCTGGAGGCGGTTCGGACGGGGCACGGCCGCGTCCAGGTGGCGCAGCGAGGCGCGGAAGCGCTCCTCCTCGCGGGCGAACAGGTCCGCGTCCGCGTCCAGGTCGAACACGGCGGACATGAAGTTCTCCGGGGAGGCGCCCTCCTCGAGGCGGCGCACGAGGTAGGAGATCGCCACGTCGAACTCCTCGGGCCGCACCACGGGCGTGTAGAGCAGCAGGGCGCCGACGTCGGCCCGGACGGCGGCGGCCTGGCCGGTGGCCATGCCGAGCAGCATCTCGAACTCCACCGCGGCCGGGTCGAGCCCGCGGCGCTCGATCAGCCGGTGGGCCAGGGCGACGTCGAAGAGGTTGTGCCCGGCCACGCCGATGCGCACGTGGGCCAGATGCTCCGGGGTGAGCGCGTAGTTGAGCACGCGCTTGTAGTTGGTGTCCGCCTCCTGCTTCGAGCCCACCGTGGCCAGCGGCCAGCCCGTCAGGGAGGCCTGCATCCGCTCCATGGGCAGGTTGGCGCCCTTGACCACGCGCACCTTGACCGGGGCGCCGCCGGCGGCGACGCGGCGCGCGGCCCACTCCTGCAGGCGCACCATGGCCGCGAGCGCGTCCGGCAGGTAGGCCTGCAGCACGATGCCGGCCTCGTAGTCGCGCAGGCCCGGCTGCTCGAGCAGGGCGGTGAACACGTTGAGCGTGAGGTCGAGGTCGCGGTACTCCTCCATATCCAGGTTGATGAAGGTGTCCCGATCCCGGGCGAGCTCGAACAGCGGGGTGAGCCGCTCGGTGATGTCCGCGACGGCCTCGTCGAACGCGTAGGGCGCGTGCGGGGCGGTGGCGGCGGAGACCTTCACGGACACGTAGTCGACGTCGTCGCGGCGGATCAGCGCGGCGATGCCCTCGAGCCGGCGATCCGCCTCGCCCTGGCCGAGGATCGCCTCGCCCAGCAGGTTGATGTTCAGCCGGGTGCCCTCGTCGCGCAGGGCCGCGATGGCCTTGCCGAGCTGTCGGTCCCGCGCGTCGACGATCAGGTGGGAGACCATGTGCCGCAGCACGCCGCGGGCCGTGGGGACGGCGATGCGCGGCACGAGCGGGGCGGCGCGGCCGCCGACGCCGAGGACGGCGCGCAGGGCCGGGGGCAGGAAGCCGGGGGCGCGGCCGGCGAGCTCCCGCAGCGCCCGGGCGGCGATCGCGGGGTCCTCGGGGCGGACCACGTGGTCCACGAAGCGCACGATGAAGTCGAGGCCGCCCGGCTCCTTCAGGGCGCCCGCCAGCTGGCGGGCCGCGAAGTCGGCCTCGTGGTCCCGGGACTCGGCGAGCCAGCGCCGCACCTGCGCGACGGCATCGTCGGCGAGGGCGTGCAGGTCGGCGGGGTCGGGGATCCCGCCGGTCGCGCCGAGGACCCGGTCGAGATCGTCATGGTCCTGGGCGGAGAACATCGCGGTCATGGCCGCACTCTGCACGTGTTCCGGGTCACAGGTCAAACCGCCGCGGCTTCCTGTCAGACGCCTATGCTCGATGGACATCCCCTCGCCGCGCGCCCGCGCGTCGCCGCCGTCTTCCCAGGAGCCCGTCCGCCATGGCCGCCGCCGACCCCGCCCCCACCGACGCGCGGGAGCGCCGGGACGTCGTCGTGCCCGTGCCCGGACCCGAGGACCCGCCCGAGCGGGCCTGGCTCGTCCTGCCCCACCGCCACCCGGTGCCGACGCTGCTGGAGGAGACGCGGGACGCCGTCGTGGGCCTGGCCGAGACGCTCGCCGCCGTCCTGCCGGTCACCGTGCTCGCCCACCCGCGCGACGCCGGGGCGGCGCGGCTGGTGCCCCCGGAGGTGGACCTGCTGCGCGCGCCCGTGGGCTCACCGCTGCTGGGCCGCACCGGGCCGAGCTTCATCCGCCGCCCCGAGGGCCTGGCCGCCGTCGCCTGGCGCAGCGCCGCGGGCCTGACCGGGACCGGGCCCCTCGACGGCGCGGCCGCGACGGCCGTGGCGGAGGCGGCGGGACTGCCGCTGCTCACCCCCCTGCTGTGCGCCCCGCGCGGGGCCTGGGTGACCGACGGCGAGGGGACGGCCGTGGTGGCCGCGGACCCCGTGCTGGACGGACGGATCAACGGCGCGTGGACCCCCGGCCAGGTGGCCGCCGAGTTCGCCGCCCTCCTGGGGATCACCCGGGTGCTGTGGCTGCCGCCGGCACCGCGGCCGGACACCGGGCCGTGGGGCGGGCCCGGCCACCTGGCCTCGTGGGTGCGGCTGCGGGGCGACGGCGAGGCCGCCGTGCACTGGCGCGGCGACCGGTTCCACCCCGAGCACCCCTACGCCGCGGCGGCGCTGCGCTTCCTGCAGGGCGCCGACGACGCCGCCGGCCGGCCCCTGCGCGTGCGCACGGTGACCGGGGCGGCGCAGCCCGCCGCGTACGACCCGGCCGAGCGGGGCCCCCGCTCCCTCCTGGACACGCTGCCGCTGGGCGCGGCGGTGCTGCGGCCGGCGTTCGAGGACGCCGCGGGTGAGGAGGCCGCGGCCGCCGCGTGCGCGGCGCTGCACCCGGGGCTGCCCCAGCTGTCGTTCCCCGCCCCGCCGCTGCTGCGGCTGGCCGGCGCGCTCAACGACCTGGTGCTGCTCCAGCCCCGCCCGTGACCTCGTCCGCCGCGGGGCCGTCGTCGTCGCCGCCGTCCGCCGGGGCGCGGTCCTCGTCCTTCCCGTGCGCGTCGGACCGCCAGGCCGCCGGGCGCAGCCGTTCCAGGAGCGAGGACTGACGGCGCTCCATGCCCTTCAGGTCGGAGGCGATGAGCGCGTTGATCCAGCGGGCGTTCGGGTCGGCGTCGATCAGCACGGCCTTGGCCAGCAGCGTGCAGGGCAGCGCGAGGATCGCGCCGAGCGGCCCGAGGACCCAGGCCCAGAAGAGCAGGGAGAGGAAGCTGACGGTGGGGATCACGCCGATCGCGTCGCCGGCCACCTTGGGCTGGATCACGGACTGCAGCACGAAGTTCAGCACCGAGTAGCTGACCACCACCCACAGGAAGTCGGACCAGCCGCCCGCCGCCAGGCCCAGGACGGCCGGCGGCAGCAGGCCGATGATGAAGCCGATGTTCGGGATGTAGTTGGTGAGGAAGCTGAGCACGCCCCACACGAGCGCGAGCGGGACGCCGATCAGCAGGAGGGCGATCACGTCCAGCACCGCCACGATCAGGCCGAACACCGTGGTGACCACCCAGTAGCGGCGCACGCCCTGGGCGAACTCGACCAGGGCGTGGCCGAACTCGTGGCGGGCGGTGCTGAGCAGGCGGACGCGGCGTTCGACGTCCATCGAGTCCATCGCGAGGAAGAACATGCCCATGATCACGGTGACGAGCAGGCCGAAGACGGCGTAGACGTTCGTGGCGATCTTCGTGATGGCGCTGACGGCCGTCCCGGTCACGGTGCTCATGTCGATCGAGGCCAGCTGCTGGGACACCATGTCCGGGGTCACGCCGCGCTCACTGAGCCAGTGCGAGACGTCCAGGACGATCTGCTGGAAGCGGTCCGCGTACTTCGGCAGCTCCGCCACCATCTCGAGGCCGGACCACACCATCATGCCCCCGAACACGCCCATCACCGCGACGATCAGCAGGACGGTGGTGGTGGCGCCGAGCACGGGGTGCAGGCCCCGGCGGATGAGCCAGGCCTGCAGGGGGTAGGCCACGATCACGAGGTTCAGCCCCAGGAACACGGGCGCCGCGATGGAGGCGATCCCCTGGAAGAACTGCACCACCAGCACCAGACCCGCGAGCGTCAGGACGATCACCAGCATGCGCGGCCACATGCGGTGGGGGCGGCGGATGTCCCAGTCGGAGGCGGGACTGGACCAGGCGGGCTGCGGGGTCACCCCCGGGGGCTGTGCGGCGCTCACGCGGGCAGTCTATGCGCGGGCCGGACGGGGTAGGGTCGGGACCAGTCCACATCGACAGGGGAGCGCCCGCGCGGCGCTGAGAGTGCGGTCCGCCGCAGACCCTCGAACCTGCTCCGGTCCGCACCGGCGAAGGAAGTCGAGTCTCCCGGTCGACGTCGTCCCGGGATTCCGGTGGCGACCTCGTCCCGGCCCCTCTGCCGTCCCAGACAGAGGAGAACCGCCATGTCCCGCATCCCGCACCGCGCCCTCGCCGCCCTCTCGGTGGCCGCCCTCGCCCTCACCGGCTGTTCGGTGTCCGGCTCGTCCGGCGACGGGGCGTCGTCGTCCGTCTCCGGGGCCGGCGGCGGCGAGTCGACGACCGTGACGATCATGACGCACGACTCGTTCAACCTGCCCGAGGAGCTCGTCCAGAAGTTCGAGCAGGAGTCCGGCTACACCCTGAAGACCACGGCCCCCGGCGACGCCGGCAGCGTGGTGAACCAGCTCCTGCTGGCCAAGGACGAGCCCACCGTGGACGGCGTCTATGGCGTGGAGGACCACTCGGCGCACCGTCTCGTCCGCGAGGGCGTCGTCGCCGCCTACACCCCGAAGGACCTGCCCGCCTCCGCGCAGGACCGGATGGTGGAGGACCGCATGACCCCGGTGGACCAGGGCCAGGTGTGCTTCAACACGGATCCGGCGTGGTTCACCGCCCACGACGTCGAGGCCCCCACCTCGATCGACCAGCTCGACGACCCCGAGTACGCGAAGCTGACGGTCGCCACCTCCCCCGTGGCCTCCTCCCCCGGCCTGGCGCTGCTCGCGGCCACCACGGAGAAGTACGGCGACGACGGCTGGCAGGACTGGTGGCAGGGCCTGATGGAGAACGGCGGCAAGGTCGCCGACAGCTGGTCCGACGCCTACAACTCGGACTTCTCCGGCGGCGAGGGCAAGGGTCGGTTCCCGGTGGTGCTCTCCTACTCCTCCTCCCCCGCGTTCGCCCCCGAGACCGAGGTGATCGAGGACTCCTGCACCCCGCAGGTCGAGTACGCCGGCGTGCTCGAGGGCGCGAAGAACCCCGAGGGCGCGCAGGCGTTCGTGGACTTCATGCTCACCGAGGACGTCCAGTCCGCCCTGCCCGAGTCGATGTACATGTACCCGATCGACGAGTCGGTGCAGCTGCCCGAGGAGTGGGCGCAGAACGCACCGCTCGTCGAGGACGCCATCACCCCGGACCCCGCCCGCATCGACGAGCGCCGCGAGGACCTGCTGAAGGAGTGGACCGCCCTGTCCGAGGCCTCCCGGCGCTGATGTCCGCACTCACCGAGGTCGCGGCCCCCGGCACGGACCTGCCGCGCCGGCGGGCCCGCGGCCGGGGGGACGGGCTCGGCCCGTGGTGGCTGGTGGCCGCCGTCCTGCCGGTCGCCTTCCTGCTCGTCTTCTTCGCGTGGCCCGTGGCGGCCATGCTCTGGCGCGGGATCGGCGGCGACGCCGACGCGTTCACCGGCGCCGTGGACCTCACCGCCTTCGGGGAGACCCTCGCCCGCGAGCGCACGTGGCGCATCCTCGGCCAGACGCTCGGCATGGCCGCCGCCGGCACGGTGGTCTCGGTGGCGCTCGGCCTGCCGACCGCGTTCGTGCTGCACCGGCGTCGCATCCCGGGGCGGGCCGTGCTCCGCGCCCTCGTGCTCGTGCCGTTCGTGCTGCCCACGGTGGTGGTCGGCGTCGCGTTCCGCGCCCTGCTCGCCCCCGGCGGACCGCTGGGCTTCACCGGGCTGGACCAGACGACCACCGCCGTCGTGCTGGCCATGGTCTTCTTCAACGTGTCCGTGGTGGTGCGCCAGGTGGGCGCGCTGTGGAACGCGCTGGACCCGCGCCAGACCGAGGCCGCCCGCACCCTGGGCGCCTCGCCGTGGCGGGCGTTCCGCACCGTGACGCTGCCCCAGCTCGCCCCGGCGATCGCCACGAGCGCGGCGCTGGTGTTCCTGTTCTGCGCGTCCGCGTTCGGCATCGTCCAGACGCTCGGCCGGCCCGGCTACGGCACGCTCGAGTCGGAGATCTGGGTGCAGACCTCCGTCTACCTGGACCTGCGGACCGCGGCGGTGTTCTCCGTGCTGCAGTTCGCGGTGGTGCTGGCCGCCGTCGTGGTCTCCGGCGTGACGGCGGCGCGCACCCAGCGGGCACTGCGGCTGCGGGAGACGCCGCCGGCCCGGCTCACGCGCGCGGACGCGGTCCCGGTGGCCGTGATGCTCGCGGTGGTGGCGCTCGTGGTGGCGCCGATCCTCACGCTCGTGGTGCGCTCCTTCCACACCCGCCACGGCTGGGGGCTGGGCAACTACCGGCTGCTGGCGACGAGCGCGGGCAGCGGGTTCGTGGGCGGGTCGACGCCGGCCCAGGCGCTCGAACAGTCCCTGCGGGTGGCCGTGGACGCCACGCTCGTGACGCTCGTGGTGGCCGTGCCGCTGGCCCTGCTGCTGACCCGGCCCTTCCGCTCACGCGCGGCGCTGGCGGCCCAGCGGGCCCTCGACGGCGCCCTGCTCCTGCCGCTCGGGGTGTCCGCGGTGACCGTGGGCTTCGGCTTCGTCGTGTCCCTGCGGGCCGCGTTCCCGGAGCTGGCGGCCTCGGGCGTGCTCGTGCCGCTGGCCCAGGCGGTGGTGGCGCTGCCGCTCGCGGTGCGGGCGCTCGTGCCCGTGCTCGCGGCGGTGGATCCGCGGCTGCGGGAGGCCGCGCGCACCCTCGGGGCGGGCCCGTGGCGGGTGCTGGCCACGGTGGACGGCCCGTTCCTCGCCCGCGGCGTGGGCGTGGCCGCGGGCTTCGCCTTCGCGGTGTCCCTGGGCGAGTTCGGGGCCACGAGCTTCCTGGCGAGCCCGTCCGCGCCCACCCTGCCGGTGCTGATCGCCCGGCTGCTGGGCCGGCCGGGCGCGGACAACTACGGGATGGCGCTCGCGGCGGCCACGGTGCTGGCCGTGCTGAGCGCCGGGATCATGCTGGTGTGCGAGCGGCTGCGCCCCCGGGGCCCGGCCGGGGCGGGAGGTCTCTGATGACGCCGACGACGACGGGGGCCTCCCTCCGGCTGCGGGACGTGGCGATCCGCTACCCGGACGGCTCCACCCCCGTGCGGGGGACGGACCTGGACGTGGCCGCCGGGGAGATCGTGGCGCTCGTGGGCGCCTCCGGCTCGGGCAAGTCCACCATCCTGCGCGGGATCGCCGGGCTCGAGGACGTCGTGGCGGGCACGGTGGAGCTCGACGGGCGGGACGTGGCCGCGGTGCCGACGCACCGCCGGGGCGTGGGGATGGTGTTCCAGGACGGGCAGCTGTTCCCGCACCGGACCGTGGGCCGGAACGTGGCGTACGGTCTCGAGTCCGCCGGCTGGGACCGGGCCCGGCGGCGGGCACGCGTGGCCGAGCTGCTGGACCTGGTGGGCCTGACCGAGCTCACGGACCGGCCCGTGCAGCGGCTCTCCGGCGGGCAGGCCCAGCGCGTGGCGCTGGCCCGGTCGCTGGCCCCGGCCCCGCGGGTGCTCCTGCTGGACGAGCCGCTGTCCGCGCTCGACGCGGACCTGCGCCGGCGCCTGGCCGAGGACATCCGGACGGTGCTGCGGGCGGCGGGGACGACCGGCGTCGTCGTCACCCACGACCTCGCGGAGGCCGCCGTGATGGCCGACCGCACCGTGCGCCTGGGTGCGGGCGGACGCATCGCGGCGGAGGAGGACGACCCGGCGGTAGCCTCTCAGGCATGACCCCGCCCGCACCCCGCCCCCGGCTGACCGCCCAGGACGTGGTGGACGCCGCCGTCGGGATCCTGCAGGACTTCGGCATGGGCGACCTGTCCATGCGGCGCGTGGCCGGGGTGCTGGGCGTGCAGGCCTCCGCGCTGTACTGGCACGTGCCGGACAAGCAGTCGCTGCTGGCGCGGGTGGCGGACCGGATCGTCGCCGAGGCGGAGGAGACCGTGCGCGCCCGCCGCGTCACGGACCTGGCGGGCCGCGCCGAGGCCGCGGAGGCCGCCCTGCTGCGGCACCGGGACGGGGCGGACGTGGTGCTCTCCGCCCTCGCGCTCGGGCTGGGCGGCCTCGGCCTGCACCGTCTGCTCACCGAGGCGGCGGACACCCCGGAGGACGGGGAGCGGGCCCTGGCGCTGCTGCTGGGCACCGTGTCCCTGCGGCAGCAGCGCGCGCAGGCGCAGGCGCTCGGCGTGCCGACCGGCCCGGACGTGCAGCGGCACCGCACGGACCCGCTCTGAGCCCCCGTCCGGCGCCGCCGCGCGGGAGGCCGAGGAGAGGAGACCTGCCTCCTCACAGGTGCGCTCGGTAAGGTCGGGAGGACAGGTCGGGACGGGTCGTCCCCTTCGTTCAGGGCGATCCCGCCCGACCGCCGCAGGACCAGCATGGCCCGCCGGACCCGGCTCACAGTTCCGGCGCGGCCCCCTTCGACACAGCCGGCGAAGCCATGGGAGCACGGATCAACCACCCGCGGACGGTCGTGGACCGGACGCTGCATCACGACGTCGAGGCCGCGCACCCCGCGGCGCTCGTCGACGTGGGCTGGGACTTCCGTGGCCCGGGCGCCAAGGCGGAGGAGCAGCACCGCCCGCTGCGCGTGGTCCGTGCCCGCCGACCTCGGGGCACCCCGCGGGACCGGAACGGCGTCGACCTCACGCGCACCGGCCCCGTCGTCCCCCGCCCCGCCCCGCCGCGCACCCGGATCCGCCGGGACGGCGTCCGCGTGGTGGCCAGCCCGCTGGCCATGCTGCCCGGCGTGGACCACGGCCCCGCCCTCCGCCTGGACCTGCACCCGACGACGGGGGGCATCGTCTACGTGGCCCGCGAGCTCGAGCTGCGCGAGCTCGGCGACGACGTCCGCGGCCACGTCTACACCGGGATGGTCGGCACGGCGCATCTGAGCGCCTTCTGGTCCACCGTCACCGTCGACCTGCCGCCGAAGCGCCCGGTGATCGTGCGGCTGCGCTCGGACCGGGACGCCGAGCTGCTCGCCCTGCTCGAGGTCCTCGCCCCCGTGGACACACGCGTGGTCTCCTACCGGCTCGACGAGTCCCCCGTGGGCACGCAGCGCTCCAGCTACCTGCTGCCGGACGTGGACCCGGAGACGGTCGCCCAGACGGGTGCGGCCCGGATCCCGCTCGAGGCCATCGAGGCCGCCCAGGAGGAGGAGGACGCGCTGCGCCGCTCCTCCGGCGTCTTCCTCTCCCGCCGCCGCACGGACCGCTTCCTGCGCCGCAACCTGCCCGGGGTGACCCACGGCCTCACGTTCGCGGACGAGGCGGACGTGACGGACGTGTACGTGGACGGCTCCGTGCTGCGCGGCTCCCGCATCGGCGGGGCGGCCGCCGTCGCCGGGCCGAGCATGTGGGCCGTGCAGGCCGTGGCCGGGGCCACGATGCCGCTCGAGGTGGAACTGGAGGCGCTCGTGCTGGGGCACGTGATCTGCGCGTGGGCGGGCACCCCCGGCGGCCGGGTCACCATCCACTCGGACTCGCGCGCCGCGCTGGCCCTGCTCAACGCCGCCCGCCGTGAGCGGCTCACCCTCGGTGGCGCCCGGGGCGAGCGCATCCGCCGCACTCTGCGGCGCCTGCTGGCCGCCGTCGACCTGGCGCAGGCCGCGGACGTCCAGGTGGACACCACGTGGGTCAAGGGCCACGTGGGGGTGCACGGCAACGAACTCGCCGACGACCTCGCCCGGGCCGCCGCCCGCCATGCCAGCGTCGGCACCCCCGAGGGGGACCTGCCCGAGCGGCTGGGGCAGCTGATCCAGCTCCGCGTCGAGGACGACGCCGCCGCCGGCTGACCCCGGCCCCGATTCCGCGTCCTCCGTCCCAGCCTCTAGGGTGGGGCTGTGGAAGCGACAGTGGAACAGATCACAGCGGCCGTCACCGCCTTCAACGACAAGTACTGGTACGTCGTGATGGCGCTGCTCTTCGTGGCCGGGGTGTGGTTCACCATCCGGACCGTGGGCGTGCAGGTGCGCATGCTCCCGGAGATGCTCCGGTCGGTGACGGCCAAGTCCCAGACCGGGTTCGAGAACGACGGCGTGAGCCCGTTCCGCGCCTTCACCATCTCGGCGGCCTCGCGCGTGGGCACCGGCAACGTGGCCGGCGTGGCGATCGCGATCGTGATCGGCGGCCCGGGCGCCGTGTTCTGGATGTGGCTGCTGGCGATCATCGGCGGCGCCACCGCGTTCGTCGAGTCCACGCTGGCCCAGCTGTACAAGCAGAAGGGCGCGGACGGCTACTTCGGCGGGCCCGCGTACTACATCCGCGACGGTCTGGGCGCGAAGTGGCTGGCGGCCGTGTTCGCCGTCGCCATCACCGTGACCTACGGCTTCGTGTTCAACGCCGTGCAGTCCAACTCGATCTCCGAGTCCGTGCAGGCCAACTGGGGCGCGTCCTCCACCACCGCGTGGATCGTGGGCCTGGGCCTGGCCGCCCTCACCGGCCTCGTGATCTTCGGCGGCGTGCGCCGGCTCTCGGCCGTGACCAACGTGCTGGTCCCCGTGATGGCCACGTTCTACATCTTCCTGGCCCTGATCGTGATGGTCGTCAACATCACCGAGGTCCCGGGCATGATCGCGCTGATCGTGGGCCACGCCTTCGGCCTGCGCGAGGTCGCGGGCGCCGCCGTCGGCATGACGATGGTGATGCAGGGCGTGCGCCGCGGCATGTTCTCCAACGAGGCCGGCATGGGCTCCGCCCCGAACGCCGCCGCCACCGCGGCCGTCTCCCACCCGGCCAAGCAGGGCTTCGTGCAGTCCCTGGGCGTCTACTTCGACACCCTGATCGTGTGCTCGGCCACCGCGTTCGTCATCCTGCTCTCCAACCCGGCCTACGGACGCGGGGAGGCGCTCGGCATGCAGGTGACCCAGGGTGCGCTCCAGCAGGCCGTGGGCGCGTGGGCCGGCCCGGCGCTGACCGTCATCATCTTCTTCCTGGCCTGGTCCTCCGTGCTGGGCAACACCTACTACGGCGAGGCCAACATCCGGTACCTGGCCGGCCGCCACGCGGGCCCGGCCATCACCGTGTTCCGCGTGCTCGTGCTGGTGTGCGTGGTCGGCGGCGCGCTCGGCTCCGTGGCGCTGGTGTGGAACCTCGCGGACACGTTCGCGGCCCTCATGGCGACCATCAACCTCGTGGCGATCATCCCGCTCGGCGGGCTGGCCGTGAAGCTGCTCCGGGACTACGAGCGCAAGCTCAAGGCGGGCATGGATCCGGGCTTCCACATCTCCGACCTGCCCGAGGCGCGGAACGTGGCCCTCTGGCGGGACGAGCCGAAGACCTCCCCGCTCCAGGACTGACGCCCCCGCCCGCGCGTTTCGAGGCGGGATATCGACCCCATCCGGCTGCCGCGGGCGGCCGTGGGGTGGATATCCCGCCTCGATGCGTGAGGAGGCCCGGTCTGGACACCGCGCGGGGGTCGGCGCCTAGGTTGAGGCGCACCCGACCGGCCACGCCCGAGCGGCCGGCACGACGTCCGAGGAGGACACATGGGCATCCTCTCCAGCATCACCCGCACTCTCGGCGGCGGCGGCCGCCGCTCCAGCCGGCCCACCATCGGTGCGCACGTCGGCCGGTCCCCCGGCTTCGGCCGGCAGGGCCGCGCTCAGGGACGCCGGTCCAGCGGCCTGGGCGGTGCCCTCCTGGGCACGCTCGGCGGTCTGGCGCTGCGTGAGCTCTCGCGCCGCGGCGCCGGGGGCACGACGCGCGGGCGCAGCTCCGGTGCGTACCGCGGCGGCTTCGGGCCCTCGGCCCGGTCCACGGGCGGCCTCGGCACCGGCCTGCTGGGCGGGCTGCTCGGCGGGGCCCTCGCCTCCCGCGGCCGGGGCGGCGCCGTCGGCCGACGCGCGGCGGGCGGCCGCCGGACCGTGGGCGGCGGCTTCTGACCGCTGCGCGGGCGCGGAGTCGCCGCTGAACGGCATCACCGCGGAGCGGACACGACCACGGGGCGGGCACCGACGGATCGGTGCCCGCCCCGTGGTCGTGGTGGGCCGGTGGCGTGCTCGAGGCGTCTGCGCCGCGGCTCAGCCGAGGCCGGCGACGCGGCCCAGGATGAACACCAGGACGCCGATGGCCACGAGGGCGATGATCAGCCCGAGCACGATCTTGCCGGCCGAGCGCTCGCCGGTCTGCTCCACGTCCATGCCCGGGTTGTCCGGGCCGACGCCTGCACCCTCGGCTGGGGGCGTGTCGCCGTCGAATGCGACGCCGGAGGTCTCGTCCGTCGCCTCGCGTGCGCGCCGGGCGTCCTGGGGGTCGGGGGTGTGCGGGGTGGCCATGGCCGGCTCCTCTCGTCTCGGCGGCACGGGTGCGCGCCGCTGGCCCTCACGGTAGGCCCGGGGCAGGGGGTCCTGACCAGGGCGAGGCGACGCCCGCCCCAGCGCTTTCGTGGCCGAAACGGCGCGCCCCGAGCCGCTTTCGTGGCCGAAACGGCGCCCTCCGCGACGCCCACGCCGCCCCGACGGATCCCGTCACACTCTTGATCGTTGGACGTCCAAGCAATAGCGTGATCGGCGTCACGTCCCCGCCGTCCGGAGGAGTCCCCATGCCCGAGGCCTACATCATCGACGCCGTCCGCACCCCCGTGGGTCGCCGAGGGAAGGGGCTCGCCGGCGTGCATCCCCTCGATCTGGCGGCCGCGCCGCTGCGCGAGCTCGTCGCCCGCCAGGACATCGACTCGGCCGAGTACGACGAGGTCATCCTCGGCTGCATCGACCAGCTCGGCCCGCAGGCCATGGACGTGGCGCGCAACGCCTGGCTCGCGGCCGGGCTCTCCGAGGACGTCCCCGGCACCACGGTCGAACGCCAGTGCGGCTCCGGCCAACAGGCGGTCCACTACGCCGCGCAGGCCGTCATGAGCGGGACGGCGGACCTCGTCGTCGCCGGCGGCGTGCAGTCCATGAGCGCGATCCCGCTCTCCCGGTCCAACAGCGCGGCCGCCGACTTCGGCTTCCCCGACCCGTTCACCGGCTCCGAGTCCTGGGCCGCCCGCTACGGGGACGAGGAGATCTCCCAGTTCCGCGGGGCCGAGATGATGGCCCGGCACTGGAACCTGGACCGGGACACCCTCGAGGAGTTCGCGGTGCGCTCCCACGAGCGCGCGCTCGCCGCCCAGGCCGACGGTCGCTTCGACCGCGAGATCATCCCCCTCGCCGGCCTCACCGCGGACGAGGGGCCGCGCACCCCGGACGCCGCGAAGATCGCCTCGCTCGACCCGATCGTCCCCGGCGGGCTGCACACGGCAGCCACCGCGTCCCAGATGTCCGACGGCGCGGCCGCCCTCCTGCTCGCCTCCGAGGAGGCGGTGCGTCGTCACGGCCTCACCCCGCGTGCACGCATCCACCACATCTCCGCGCGCGGCGCGGACCCCGTCATGATGCTCTCCGCCCCGATCCCGGCGACGGCGTACGCGCTCGACCGCATGGGCCTGACCATCGACGACATGGACCTCGTGGAGATCAACGAGGCGTTCGCCGCCGTCGTGCTGGCCTGGCTGACCGAGACCGGCGCGGACCCGGGGAAGGTCAACGTCAACGGCGGGGCGATCGCCCTGGGCCACCCCATCGGCGCCACCGGCGCCCGCCTGATGACCTCCCTGCTGCACGAGCTCGAGCGCAGCGGCGGCCGCTACGGCCTGCAGACCATGTGCGAGGGCGGCGGCCAGGCCAACGTCACCGTGATCGAACGTCTCTGACCCATCCCCCGGAGGTTCCCATGCCAGACCAGATCACCCACCCCACCGACGCCGGCCACCTCTCCCCCGCCCCGGAGGACACGATCGGCCGCGTGTTCGCGCGCGCGGTCGCCCGCTCCCCGCAGGCCGTCGCCCTGCGCTTCGAGGACCGCGACTGGACCTACGCCCAGCTCCGGGACGGAGCGCACCGCGTGGCCCGCCGCCTCCAGGACACCGGCCTGCCGGCCGGCACCCGGGTGGCCGCCTACGCCACCAACTCGGACGCCTACGCGCTGCTCTTCCTCGCCTGCGTCACGGCCGGCTACGTGCACGTGCCCGTGAACTTCGCGCTCAAGGGCGGCGAGCTCGCCCACGCCCTCGAGGACTCCAGCGCGGAGCTGCTCGTGGCCGACGCCGGCATGCTCGAGCGGGTCGACCAGGTCCGGGCCGAGGGCCGTGCGTCGGCGCTGCGGCACGTGTGGACCATGCTCCCCGCGGGCCACGCCGAGCCCTCCGTGCTTCAGACCGCCCGGGACGAGACGCTGGACGCCGCCGCCCCGGAGGCGGAGGTGTCGGCCACCGACCTGGCCCAGCTGCTCTACACCTCCGGCACCACCTCCACCCCCAAGGGCGCCATGATGTCCCACCGGGCGCTCGTGGCGGAGTACCTCTCCTCGATCATCGCGCTGGACTTCACGGCCGAGGACCGGCCCCTGGTGGCCATGCCGCTGTACCACTCGGCCGCGATGCACGTGTTCCTGCTCCCCTACCTGAGCCTCGGCGCCACGGTGCGCCTGCTGCCCGCCCCGGACATCCCCCGGATGCTCGAGCTCGTGGAGACCGAGCACATCGGCTCCCTGTTCCTGGCGCCCACCGTCTGGGTGCCGCTGGCGAACCATCCGGACCTGGCCACGCGCGACCTCTCCTCGCTGCGCAAGGCACAGTACGGGGCCTCGATCATGCCGGTGACCGTGCTGCAGCGCCTGCGCCAGAGCCAGCCGGGCATCGGCTTCTACAACTGCTTCGGCCAGTCCGAGCTGGGCCCGCTGTGCACGGTGCTGCGCCCCGAGGAGCACGACGCGCGGCCGGCCTCGTGCGGCCGCCCCGTGTTCCACGTGGAGGCGCGGGTGATGACGGCCGACGGCGCCCCCGCCGCGCCCGGCGAGCCCGGCGAGATCCAGTACCGCTCGCCGCAGCTGCTCTCCGGCTACTGGAACCGGCCGGATGCCACCGCGGACGCGTTCACCGACGACGGCTGGTTCCGCTCCGGCGACCAGGTCACCCAGGACGCGGCCGGCTACATCCAGGTGGTGGACCGCATCAAGGACGTCATCAACACGGGCGGCGTGCTGGTCGCCCCGCGCGAGGTCGAGGACGCGATCTACGAACTCGACGAGGTGGCCGAGGTCGCCGTCATCGGCCTGCCGGACGAGCGCTGGATCGAGGCGGTGACCGCCGTCGTCGTGCTCAAGGAGGGCGCGGAGCTGACCGCGGAGACCGTGCGCGCCCACGTGAAGGAGCGGCTGGCGGGCTTCAAGGTGCCCAAGCGCGTGGACTTCGTGGCGGAGCTGCCGCGGAACCAGTCGGGCAAGCTGCTCAAGCGCGCGCTGCGCGCCGAGCGGACGCAGGAGGCCCGGTGACGCGCACGCAGAAGCCGACCTACGACGTCGTCACGCCCCTGGACGTCGACTACCTGGACGCGTTCGGGGAGGCCACGGACGAGGACCGCGCGCACTGGGACCGCGCCCGCGCCTACGGCCGGGAGGTGCTCGAGCGGATCGACGGGCACTGGGACCGGGCGGAGTACCCGTTGGACCTGGTGGCGCGGGCGGGCGAGCTGGACCTGCTCACCGATGGGCTGGAGGTGCCGGGGCACGCGGTGATGTCGCCGTTGGCGGCGGGTCTGGTGGCGATGGAGATCTCCCGGGCGGACGGGTCGATGGCGGCCGCGGCGGCGGTGCAGGGCGGGCTCGTGCTGCGCGCCCTGGTGCACTGCGCGAGCCCGGAGCAGAAGGAGCGGTACCTCGAGCCGGTGGCGCGCGGCACGCTGCCGGGCGGGTTCGCGCTCACAGAGCCGCTGCACGGCTCGGACTCGGTGTCCCTCGAGACGTCCGCGCGGCCCGACGGCGCCGGCGGCTGGGTTCTGAACGGCGCCAAGAAGTGGATCGGCAACGGGGCCACCGGGGGCATCACGATCGTGTGGGCGCGGGACACCGAGGACGGGCAGGTCAAGGGGTTCGTGGTGGAGCAGTCCACGCCCGGCTACGAGGCCGAGGTGATCACGGGCAAGGGCGCGCTGCGGGCGATCCACCAGGCCGAGATCACGCTGACCGACGTGCGGGTCGGCGACGACGCGCGGCTGCCGGGCGTGGCGACGTTCAAGGACGCCGCGCGCGTGCTGGTGGCCACCCGCGTGAACGTGGGCTGGTCCGCGCTGGGCCACGCGACCGCCATGTTCGAGGCCGCGCTCGCCTACGCCCGGCAGCGCGAGCAGTTCGGCAAGCCGCTGGGAGCGCACCAGATGGTGCAGGAACGGCTCGCGCAGATGCTGGACGAGGTGACCGCGATGCAGACCCGCTGCGTGGCCGTGGCCCGCCTGCAGGCGGCCGGGCGGCTGCGTGACGAGCAGGCCTCCCTGCTGAAGTACGCCTGCACCCGGGGTGCGCGGCGGGTGGCGCAGATCGCCCGGGACATGCTCGGCGGCAACGGCATCCTCCTAGAGCACCGGGTGATGCGGCACTTCGCCGACGTCGAGGCCCTGCACACCTACGAGGGCACCGAGTCCGTGCAGGCGCTGATCCTCGGCCGGGACCTGACCGGGATGAGCGCGTTCGCGTGAGCGCCTCCCTCAGGGCGCGGAGACGACTCCCACGCCCACCCGGGGCAGGCTGCGGTCCACGACCAGCTCCAGCCGACGTTCGTGGAACCGTGCGCCGAGCAGCTCCTCGAGGTCCTCGACGAGGTGCACCGTGATGGTCTCGATGACCGCCGCGGTGTCCTCTCCGTCCCGCAGGATGCAGTCCACCTCCAGCGCGGGGGCGGAGGGGGTGCCGGTGATGGCGAACCTGGCCTCAGCGACCTCGGGGAACACGGTGACGGCCCGCGCGGCACTCATGGCCAGGAGGGCGCAGCGCTGACGGAAGGCGGCGGGCTGCGGCGCCGGGGACTCGAGGACGGGCGGGACGGCGGACAGGGTCCGCCCCATGGCCTGGGGGGCCTCCAGCGTTGCTGTCATGACATTCCTCTCGCCGCGGCCCGGGCGCCCCCTCACAGAGATCGCCGTGACCTGGAAAATGTTAGTCTAACTATGCGTTAGGAAGACTAACCAAATTTTCGGGGTGACGTGAACAGGGAGGTTCAAGAGCGCATGGGTGAGGAGCACACCACGCTGACCAGCACGGATGGCGAACCGACGTCGGGCTACTGGTACACCCGCGGCGCCCGCGAGATCGAACCCGTGGACGTGCTCAACCTGCTGCGACGCTACCGGGAGGCCGAACGGCGCATGCGCGCCCGCACCCGGGACAGCATGGGGATGGGAGAGACCCACCTGTCAGCCCTGCGTTACCTGCTGCGGGCCGACCGACGCGGCCACAAGGTCCGTCAGCGGGATCTGGCCAGCGCCCTGGAGATCACCCCGGCCTCCGCCAGCGCCCTGGTGGACCGACTGGTCCGAGACGGCTACGCCCGACGGGCGCCCCACCCACAGGACCGCCGATCCGTGGTGGTGGAACCGACGGCCAAGACGGACCACGAGGTCCGCGCCACCCTGGGCGCCATGCACCGCAGTATGCTCGCCGCGGTGGAGGGCCTCACCCCGGCCGAGCTCGCCGGCGCGGCCGCGTTCCTGCGGGCCCTGATCCGCAGCGTGGAGGAGCATGACGAGGACGAGGCGGACCAGCCCGCGTGAGGAACAGACTCAGCGGAACAGGTCCCAGACGCTGAACGTGGTGCGCTTGTAGACCGCGTTGTAGGCGGCGCGCTTCGGATCGCGCACCCACCCCATGCCCGGCCGGCCGTCCTCGCGGCCGGCACCCGTGCACCGCACCCGCCAACCCCAGGAGCTGACATGAGCACCGCACCCACCCCTTCTTCCTCCGACGACGCCCCCGCCGTCCTCGTCGAGACGCGGCCCGGCGTCGTGCGGCTGACGCTGAACCGGCCCGCGAAGGGCAACGCGCTCGGACTGACGATGGCGCGCGAGGTGCTCGCGGCGATCGCCGCGGCCGAGGCGGACGAGTCCGTGCACGTGCTCACGCTGACCGGCGCCGGGCGGATCTTCTGCGGCGGCGGGGACGTCCAGGCCATGGCTGCCGCGCCTGCCGGGCCGGAGCGGCGCGCGATGATCCAGGAGCTCGGCGAGGCGGCGGGCGAGGTCGCGGTGGCGCTCACAGGCTCTCGCCTGCTGGTGCTGGCCGGCGTCAATGGGACGGCCGCCGGGGCGGGGCTCGGGCTCCTGCTGGGCGGCGACGTCGTGCTGGTGCGCGAGGACGCGCAGCTGGTGACGGCGTTCTCCGCGCTCGGGATGACACCGGACACGGGCGTGTCCTACTGGCTGCCGCGGGTGCTGGGGCAGGTGCGCGCGACGCAGCTGTTGCTCGGCGGTCGGCGCCTGACCGGGACCGAGGCCGTGGAGTGGGGCCTGGCGACCGAGGCGGTGGCCGGCGACGCGTTCGCGGCGCGTCTGGCGGAGCTCGAGGACGAGCTGGTGGCCGGTCCGGCGCACACCTATGGGCCGACGAAGGCGCTGGCGCGCGGGGCCGACGTCGAGGCGCTGCGTGCACACGTGCGGCAGGAGGCGGCGTCGATCGCGGCGGCGTCCGAGCACCTGGAGGCCGTGCGGCGGGTGGAGGCGTTCGCGGGCCGGTGAGGGGTGGGCGGCGGCCCGGGCCGGCGGCGCAGGCCGGCGGGCCGGGCCGGCGGCGCTCCTCCACCGGGCCGACCCCGGTCAGGTCCGCGAGGGCGTGGAGGTCACTTGAACATCTTCAGGACGTCGCCCAGGCCGACCGTGGTGCGCCGGTAGACGGCGTTGTAGGCGGCGCGCTTCGGATCGCGCAGCCAGCCCATCCCCTTGCGGCCGTAGCCGGGGATGACCTTGCGCTTGATCGCACGCTTGGCGCGGCCCGTGGTGCGGGCCTTGATGGACTTCTTCAGGCTGGGCTTGCGGAGACCGATCTTCATGGGGCGAGCGTAACGGGGGCCCTGAGGCCAGATCGTCCCGAGGTGTCAGGGCCGCTTGCCCTGCCACTCTTGGATCACCCGCCGCATGCTGTTCCCGTGCTCCTTGATCTGGGGGACGTCCCAGTCGCCCTCGGCGTGAAGGATGCCGGCCATGAGCTGGAACTTGAGGCTCTGCTCGTCCGAGGAGTACTGCTTCACCTTCGAGACGGGCATCAGGTTGTTCCGCTGGGAGTTCTCGCGTCGGCCCATGATGCACAGGTTCCCGAAACGGTTGACGTCCTCCGCGGTCAAGGCCTCCTGCTCCTCACCCGGAACCACGGGGTAGAAGTGCTCCACCGAGGTTCGGTACCGGAACCGGAAGGCGTCGGCGCGCCGGCGGAGCACCTCCTGTTCGACATCGCTGAGGGGCTCCCGCAGATGTTCCCGTTCCATGGGCGATGTCCGGCCGGCGTCCCAGAGGATGTAGTCCAGGGCGTTGAAGACGAAGTTGGGGACGTTGACGCCGGCATCCCAGGTCTTGTCCGCCTCATAGGCACGGAGGCGCTCTCGCGCCAGATCTTCCAGCATGAGCTGAAACGCCACGCCGTCCACACCGTCCACCGGCTGCGCATCCAGCCATCGCAGGATGCGGTACAGGAAGTACTTGGATGTGCGGCGCGTGTCGGTGACCTGGAACATGGCCTGAAGGTTCCGGACGGCGTCCTGGACCTGCTGATCCCGGAAGGTGTTCTTCACACCCAGCCGTCGGCGCGGAGAGCGCTCGCCGGCCTCAGTCTCGAGCTTCTGAGCTCGGCTGAGCACCCAGTTCTCCTCGTCCGCCTGTGTTCCCGTCGTCGCCAGAGTCCTGATCACATAGGTATCCAGCAGAAGGCGCATGCGGAGCAGCGTCACGAGGAAACGCTGAGACCAGGCCGCGTCGCCATGGCCGTGCTGGGCGAACTGCTCCAGCAGGGAGCCGTCCTCGAGCCGCACGGCCCCCGTTGAGTCCTGGCCCCACCGCGGCAGGCCGGGCTCGGCCCCCTCACCCTTCTCCTGCATCACGCGCAGCACATGCAGCAGCAAGTTCGGGAAGTCGACGATGGTCCCGTAGGCGCCGGTATCGGCGTCGTCCTGGCGTTGGTCGGACGGGGGCCCGGACTCCACGGCGGTCTGCCCGGCGGCCAGCAGAGCCTCAATGATGGTGCGGGCGCCCGACGCCGTCGCGGTCTGGCTCGGCGCGAGAGCTGCCCGCAGCGACGCGAAATCCCGGGTGAGGAGGGCCGACCAGGACCCGCCGAAGACGGCGTCTCTTGCCGCCTCACCGCCACCCTTCGGCCGTTCCGTCGAGAACTGGAGCTGGATGTGGCGGTCCAGAACGGCGCAGGCGTCCCAGACGTGCGCGAACACCTTCCGGTCCGTGGCGTCCTCGAGAGGCCGCATCAATGTGGCCTTCAGGATCTCGTGCTTGGCGAGCTGCTCACCGCGGGTGTTCATCACCTCGAAATAGTGGTTGAGGTCCGTGCCCTTCGGAAGTTCGGTGCGCAGCAACCGGACATGCTTCCAGAGGTACGCGAGGTCGTCGCCGTCGAACATCACCTCCTGATCGTCTGCCGGGGTTTGCCGGTCCATGGCCCGCCGGCAGGCCGCAGCGATCGTCTCGACGGCCACCCCGATGGCGTCCACCTGGAATGACGTCCCGGCGGGGGCGCCCCGACGGCGGAGGGTCGCGAGGTCCTCCCCGGCCTCGGGGCGCCCTTCGTAATCCAGGACGGCCAACGTCCGGGGGTCGAGGACACCGGCACGGATGACACGCTCCGCGACGGCCGCCAGCACCGTCAGCGTGGTCAGGCGCTGCTGCCCGTCGACCACCTCGTCGATCGGCACGCCCTCAGGAGTCGTGGCTCGGTTCACCACCAGCGAGCCGAGGTAGTAGTCGGACGAGGCTCCCTGCGTATCCGGCTTCTCCGAGCGGAGGCGAGCGCGGCGCACGTCCGCGAGGAGTGTCGCGATCTCGACCTGCGTCCAGGCGTAGGCCCGTTGGTAGACCGGCACCCGGTAGTGCCGGGCGGCGGTGAAGACCTCCTCGATCGTCAGCGCCTCAGGCGCGTGCTTCTCAGTCTGCATCGTGGGCTTCCTCCGTGTCCCAGGGCGTGTCCGAGTAGAGACGCTCCACCGGGGAGGCCTCGTCCACGTACGGCCCGGGGAGGGCCGCCACGCGCCCGGTGACGGCGGCGGGGTCCAGGCTGCTCCTCATCAGGCGGAACAGGTTGACCCGGTCCTCCAGGTCCGGCGCCCCGTGCTGGCCCAGCGCGTGAAGTTCCACGGAGCGCGGGTAGACCCGCGTCAACCGCGTTCTCAATGCGAAGGCATGCCGTGCGAGCACGAGAGCGGCGCGCTCGATGTCGTGGTCGCCGAACCGGTCTGCGTAGGCCAGCAGCAGCGCTCCGTAGAGCTCCTGTGTGTAGCGGTAGCCAGCGCCGGTGCCGGCGGCCCGGACGAGCCGGGTGATCGTCTGGAATCGCCTGTTCTCCCTCCCACGACGGGCGTCGTCCCCGGCGGTCTGCTCCGCGTCCGTCGCGGAGACGCCGAGGGCCCTCGCGAGCCGGGTGTAGTGATACACCAGGCGGAAGAACATCTCGCCGTCGGTGACAGGCTGGGTCAGCTGGAACGGGAACTCCAGCGGAGGAAGGGCACCGTGCGCGATCAGCGCGGCGTTTCGCCCGTTGTAGTCGTCCACGTGGGCCTTGGCCATGAGAAGCCCGCGCGCCCAGGGCAGTCGGCCGAGGCCCGTCGGCCCAGCGGAGATCCCCTTGAACGCTCCGATCCGGGACGCGGTGAAGCCGTCGCGCGGCAGGGACTCACCGGCGCTCCAGCGGAGGATCGGATAGAGCAGACGTGAGAAGAGATGGTGGATCTCGACCGGCGGGGTGGCTTCCCACTCCCGCACGGCCGCGAGGATCGCCGCCCGGTCCGATGTGGCTTCACCATAGGCGCGGAGGTGGTAGGCCTTCAGTAGGTCGGTGGGCAGGAGTGCCCGGCCGCGGGTGTTCTGCGAGTCGAACATCTGGAAGGCCGCGTCGAGGTCGCTGACGATCAGGCGCACCAGCGTGCAACGGTCCAGGAAGTAGTCCGCGAAGTCCTCGACCTCGGTGCTGTCCCAGGACCGGAATGTCTGCAGGATGAGGCGGTGGTTCTCGACCACGTGGCGCTCCGACACGTCCCGGCGGCCCGGCGGCAGCTCGATGGTCGCCGCACTGTCCAGGGCCGCACGCTGGCGCTCGGCGCGCTCGGCGGTGTCGCCCAGGACCTCCTGCAGTGCGAGCGCGATCAGCGCGAAGGTCATGTACCGCTGCTGGCCGTCGACGATGTCCAGCCAGCCGTCCTCGGCGTGCACGATCATGGTGCCGATCCGGTAGGACGCCGCGCTGCGGAATCGACGGATGTCGTCGATCAGCTGCACAGCGTTCTTCGTGGACCACGTATAGGGCCGCTGGTACACGGGGATACGGAGACGAGGGTCCCGCAGTGCATCCGCGACGGTCATGACGTTCGCGGTCAACGACCCGGAGTGCCCCGTCCCCGGTCCTTGGGCGTCGCTCTGGGCACCCCGCAGATGGTCGACGGCGGCATCCGCGGCGGTCGAGTGCATCTCCATCAGGCGTCGTCTTCCATGGGTCCCGTCTTAGCCGAGGCGGCCTCGACCTCGCCGAGGGTGTGCCCATCCGGCGCCCGCCATGAGGACGGCCCGCTCATGCTCCCGCCGGCCACGAATCCGGCCGCGGCCGAGGAGCTGGTGAAGGAGACGTCCTCGATCAGGACCCCATCAGCGCCGATGTGGCCGGCAAAGCGCTCGCGGCTCGCCCGGACACCCGCGGGCGCGCTGGGCCGCAGCCCCTCCATGAGGCCGCTGCCCCGCAGGACAACGAACCCGTCCGGCGTCGGGTGCCCCTGCGCACTCACGCCGTTGACCGTCATGGTGAACAGGGTGCGCTCCGGCACCGACCCGGGCGCCTGGGTGGCCCGGCCCGCCGCGACCACGGCATGTGAGCCGTCAGCGCTCTCGAAGACGCGATGCCCCAGGGCGCTGATCAGGATCTTGGCCTTGTCGGCGTACTCCTCCAGCTCCGCCTTCTTCTCCTCCGTGACGTTGCCCTGGGAGGGCGCCACCGCGTTGTCCACGGTGAAGCGCCCGGCCGTGGATGCAGCCTGGTGGAAGTAGTGCTCCAGGTAGGTCACCTCCGTGGGGCCGAAGGTGTCCCCGAGGGTGGAGAGGAGAATGGCCCGGTTCCAGAAGTCGTGCGCCTCTTTCCGGACGTGCTCCCGGATCCTGCCTACCATGCCGTTGCCGTTGGCCCGCCCGACAGCCTGGCCGACGTAGACGACGTCGTCGCCGGAATCGGCGTCCTGCCCCAGCAGCAGGTACACACCGGTGCCTTCGAACGCCTCGGGGTGTCCGTCCGCGTTGAGGCTGGTGCGTGGCACCACATAGACGAGGCCCGTCCAGTTGTCGAGGGTGCACTTCAGTCGACCGGTGGGTGCACCGTCCATCAGGAAGACCTGCAGTGTCTTGGGATGTGCCATCTCAGTTCCCCTTCCGGACGCGCGACGGTGTCGCGCTCGCCCTCTCATCGACCGAAGTGCCCTGCGAAGGGGCCGTTTCGTCAGCGAAAACGGCGGACTGTCCATGAGCAACGTCCACCGGCCCAGTCCCCTCGCCTCGCACCTTCCAGTACAGGTACTCCCCGATGGCAGCGACGATCATCTTGGACGGGTCCCCGCCCCTGCCCACGATGTCCGTCATCTTCGCGAAGGCGTCCTCGTTCGCGTACACGGCGCCCATCGCCGACCGTTCCAGGTTCGGGCTCGCGAGGAACTGCTCCAGCGAGTTCGCACCGGCCTGCCCCAGCAGCTTCTCGTCCTCCATGAGCGGCGCCACGAGGGCACTGACCCACGCCTCCTGCTGGGACGGGGAGGCATCCACGCCTTCACCAGCGAAGATCTCGTTGATCTTCTCGATCACTTCCTCCAACGGCCCGCGCTGCTTCTCACGCACCTGCCCGCCTCCCACAGCGGTCGTCCCCTTCAGCGCGGTCCCACCGGTCAACCCGATGTCGCCCGAGGACGTCTTCTTCTGCCGGATGCTCACCAGCTGCACATCGCTCAGGTCGATCAGCTCCTCACCGCCGGGCTGATCGCCCACGAGCTGCACCAGGTGCCGCAGGAACAGCGCCCGCTTGTAGTGCTCGGTGTCCCCGAACTCGTAGATCTGGGAGAGGAAGTCGTAGAGGCTGACGAAGGACCGCATGTCCTTGCGCACCAGCACGAGCTCGTTCACGCGCGTCTCATCCTGGTTCATCCGCGCATGCGCCAGCTCCTTGCGGAACCGGTATGCCACGGGCTCCAGCGCAGCCTGTAGGCCCTCCTGCCCGCTCCCCGGCTTCCACGCGACCCACACCTCGGCGAACGCGTCGACCTCGTCCCAGTCGTACACACCCGCGGCGTCGAGCTTCGTCCCCAGGTCATGGATCAGGTTCGGGTCCGTCACCGTCTCCAGCGTCGCGCCCGCGTAGTACGGCTCGAAGGCAGCCTGGATGTCGTCTTCGGAGTTCACGAAGTCCAGCACGTAGGTGGTGTCCTTGCCCGGCGCCGCGCGGTTCAGCCGCGACAGCGTCTGCACGGCCAGCACGCCGGAGAGCTTCTTGTCCACGTACAGGGCACAGAGCTTCGGCTGGTCGAAGCCGGTCTGGTACTTGTTGGCCACGATCATCACCTGGTAGCCGTCCCCGTCGAACGCCTTCGCCAGGTCGCCGGTCACGGACGGGTTCATGGACCGTTCGGTGACCTTCTCGAGCCCGAAGTCGTCGTCGGTGATCTCGCCGGAGAAGGCCACCAGGGTGCCCACGTCCGTGTACCCCATGTCTTGGATGTACTGGTCCATCTGGCGCTTGTACCGGACGGCGGCGGCGCGGGAGTCGGTGACCACCATGGCCTTGGCCTGCCCGTCCAGCAGTCCGGCCACGTTGGCGCGGAAGTGCTCCACGATGATCTTGACCTTCTGCGCGATGTTCGTCGGGTGCAGCTTGACCCACCGCATGAGCTTCTTGCTCGCCTCGGTCTGGTCCACTTCGGTGGTCGGATTCCCGACGGCGGCCCGGTCGCCTTCCGGACGGAACTCGCCCTTCTGTCCGGCCAGGGCCAGCTTGAAGGCGGTGTCGTAGTTGGTGAAGTTCTTCAGCACGTCGAGGATGAACTCCTCCTCGATGGCCTGCTGCATGGTGTACCGGTGGAAGGAGGCCGGGATCTCCCGGCCCTTCTCGTCGTACTCGCCGGAGGGGCGGCCGAACATCTGCAGGGTCTTGTCCTTCGGAGTGGCGGTGAAGGCGAAGAAACTGATGTTCTGCGGGCGTCCGGTGGCGGCGACCTCGGCGGCGAGGATGGACTCGGTGTCCGCCTCTCCGCCGTCTTCGAGGTCGGCCTGCTCTTCCGGGGTGAGCACACGCTTGAGTTTGGCTGCGGCGGAGCCGGTCTGGGAGGAGTGCGCCTCGTCCGCGATCACCGCGTAGGTGCGGCCGGCGAGCGTCGAGTCACCTTTGAGGAGCTCGAGCACGGCGGGGAAGGTCTGCAGCGTCACCACGATGATCCGGTTGCCCTGCAGCAGCGTCTGCTTCACCAGGGCGGACTTGCTGGTGGCCTCTCCCCCGAGGTTCTTGCGGTCCACGGCCACCACGGTGCCGGAGGTCCGCTCGATCTGCCGGACGGCCTCCTGAAGCTGGTCGTCCAGCACGGTGCGGTCGGTGACCACGATGACCGAGTCGAACACCCGCTGCTCGTCCGCCCCGTAGGTGGAGAGCAGCCGGTGGGCGGTCCAGGCGATGGTGTTGGTCTTGCCGGAGCCCGCGGAGTGCTCGATCAGGTAGGACTTCCCGGCGCCCTCCTCGCGGACGGCGGCGAGCATCGTGGTGACGGCCTCCCACTGGTGGAAGCGCGGGAAGATCAGCGTGGACTCCCGGCGCGAGCGGCCGTACTCGTCCTCCACGGTCTCCTTCTTAAGGAAGACGAACTTCTGGAGGATCTCGAGCCAGGTGTCCCGCTGGAGAATCCGTTCCCACAGATAGGAGGTGGAGGAACCGCCGTTCGGGTTGAGCGGGTTGCCGGCGTGGCCGTCGTCGCCTTGGTTGAAGGGCAGGAAGAAGGTGTCCTTCTCGGCCAGCTTGGTGGTCATCCAGACCTCGCGGTTGGAGACGGCGAAGTGGACCACGGCGCGGGTGCCGAACCGGAACAGTGGCGTGGCCTTGGGGTTGCGCTCGCGGTACTGCTTCTTCGCGTGGCCGATGGACTGGGTGGAGTCGGTCTTCAGCTCGATCGTCGCCACGGGCAGGCCGTTGACGAACAGCACCAGGTCTACGGACTGGTTGGTGGCCGGGTTGAAGTGCACCTGACGCATCACGCGCAGCCGCATGCGCTCGTAGGAGGCGACAGCGGCCGGGTTCAGGTTCGTGGCCGGCCGCGGCTCGGCCATGCGCAGGGTGGCGGAGGTGCCGACCTTGAAGCCCTTGCGGAGCACGTTGAGGGTGCCGCCGACGCCGGTGTCCTGCGGCTTGTTCAGCACGTCGATCAGGCGGGTGGTGATCTGGTCCCGCTGTGCCTGCTGGGCGGAGGCCGGGGCATCGGCCTTCACGATGCGCCCGTAGTCCTCCGGCTGGTTCTCGGCCAGCCAGGCGTGGACGTCCTCGGGGAAGATCGCGTTCTTGCGGTCGTAGCCGGCATCGTTGGGCGAGTAGAGCCAGCCGTGCTGCTCCAGGTACTCGCAGATGCAGGTCTCGAGCTCGCTCTCGTTGTGGATGGCCATGGCGGTCAGTCCTCCGTGGGGATCTCGATCTGGCCGGTGACGGCGGCAGTGATCAGCGCGGCCCGGCGCTCCTGGGCGAGCTCGATGAAGCGTTCGGCCTTGGCGATGAGCGCGTCGATCTTTGCGGTCTCGTGGTCGAGGTGGGCGTGTCAGATGGTCTGTGTAAGCCGTACCGAGAGGAACGGTAAGAATCATGACCATGATCGACGAGAAGAACCCAGGCGAGCCCTCG
>NZ_LOSQ01000009.1:0-2904 GCF_001595485.1 Micrococcus sp. CH7 | reverse complement strand
GGGAGCGGGGCGGCTGCACGCTGTTGGGTCCTGAAGGACCGGGAGCATTTCCTGGGACTTCGTGGGCTCATCTTTGCGCCGGCCTTTGGTTGGTGGCGGGGTGGGTGCCGCCCGTACTTTGAGAACTACACAGTGGACGCGAGCATCTTAAAGAAGCGAACATAGAACATTTGTTTTATGGCTCATGTGATTTCAAGTCTTTAAGAGCAAACGGTGGATGCCTTGGCATCTGGAGCCGAAGAAGGACGTAGCAATCTGCGATAAGCCTCGGGGAGCTGATAAGCGAGCTTTGATCCGTGGATTTCCGAATGGGGAAACCCCGCCAGGCGTACTTGTGCGACCTGGTGACTCCCGCCTGAATATATAGGGCGGGTAGAGGGAACGTGGGGAAGTGAAACATCTCAGTACCCACAGGAAGAGAAAACAACAGTGATTCCGTGAGTAGTGGCGAGCGAAAGCGGAAGAGGCTAAACCGGGCGTGTGTGATAGCCGGCAGGCGTTGCACGTTCGGGGTTGTGGGACCCGCTTGAACCTTCTGCCGAGGGTTCGACGTGACAGAAGCGTATAGACGAACGGTCTTGAATGGCCGGCCAGAGAAGGTGCCAGCCCTGTAGTTGAAATGCGTGTTCTGGCGTGGTGGGGATCCCAAGTAGCACGGGGCCCGAGAAATCCCGTGTGAATCTGTCAGGACCACCTGATAAGCCTAAATACTCCCAGATGACCGATAGCGGACAAGTACCGTGAGGGAAAGGTGAAAAGTACCCCGGGAGGGGAGTGAAATAGTACCTGAAACCGTTTGCTTACAAACCGTCGGAGCCTCCTCAGCTGGGGTGACGGCGTGCCTTTTGAAGAATGAGCCTGCGAGTTAGCGATACGTGGCGAGGTTAACCCGTGTGGGGTAGCCGTAGCGAAAGCGAGTCTGAATAGGGCGATTCAGTCGCGTGTCCTAGACCCGAAGCGAAGTGATCTATCCATGGCCAGGCTGAAGCGACGGTAAGACGTCGTGGAGGGCCGAACCCACTTAGGTTGAAAACTGAGGGGATGAGCTGTGGATAGGGGTGAAAGGCCAATCAAACTTCGTGATAGCTGGTTCTCTCCGAAATGCATTTAGGTGCAGCGTTGCGTGTTTCTTGCCGGAGGTAGAGCTACTGGATGGCCGATGGGCCCTACCAGGTTACTGACGTCAGCCAAACTCCGAATGCCGGTAAGTGAGAGCGCAGCAGTGAGACTGTGGGGGATAAGCTTCATAGTCGAGAGGGAAACAACCCAGATCGCCAACTAAGGTCCCAAAGCGTGTGCTAAGTGGGAAAGGATGTGGAGTTGCTTAGACAACCAGGAGGTTGGCTTAGAAGCAGCCACCCTTGAAAGAGTGCGTAATAGCTCACTGGTCAAGTGATTCCGCGCCGACAATGTAACGGGGCTCAAGCACACCACCGAAGTTGCGGCATTGACACTTTTGGCAGGCCTTCGTGGTCCAGCCGTGTTGATGGGTAGGAGAGCGTCGTGTGGCCAGCGAAGCGGCGGAGTGATCCAGCCGTGGAGGCCACACGAGTGAGAATGCAGGCATGAGTAGCGAATGACGTGTGAGAAACACGTCCTCCGAAAGACCAAGGGTTCCAGGGTCAAGCTAATCTTCCCTGGGTAAGTCGGGACCTAAGGCGAGGCCGACAGGCGTAGTCGATGGACAACGGGTTGATATTCCCGTACCGGCGAAGAACCGCCCAAACCAATCCAGTGGTGCTAAGCGCCCAAAGCCAGTCACTGTCACCTTCGGGTGACGCCGGCTGGTGGAGCGCGCGACCCCATGCTGGTGCGGTTAGCGTATTAACAGGTGTGACGCAGGAAGGTAGCCCAAGCCAGGCGATGGTTGTCCTGGTGCAAGTGCGTAGGCCGAGAGGTAGGCAAATCCGCCTCTCATACAGGCTGAGACACGATGCGGATAAAAAGTGGGTGATCCTCAGCTGCCGAGAAAAGCATCGACGCGAGGTTCCAGCCGCCCGTACCCCAAACCGACTCAGGTGGTCAGGTAGAGAATACCAAGGAGATCGAGATAATCGTGGTTAAGGAACTCGGCAAAATGCCCCCGTAACTTCGGGAGAAGGGGGGCCCAGCGCGTATTAGGACTTGCTCCGAAAGCGTGTGTGGGCCGCAGAGACCAGTGGGTAGCGACTGTTTATTAAAAACACAGGTCCGTGCCAAGTCGCAAGACGATGTATACGGACTGACGCCTGCCCGGTGCCGGAAGGTTAAGAGGAAGGGTCAGCCGCAAGGCGAAGCTCCGAATTTAAGCCCCGGTAAACGGCGGTGGTAACTATAACCATCCTAAGGTAGCGAAATTCCTTGTCGGGTAAGTTCCGACCTGCACGAATGGCGTAACGACTTCCCAACTGTCTCAACCACGAACTCGGCGAAATTGCATTACGAGTAAAGATGCTCGTTACGCGCAGCAGGACGGAAAGACCCCGTGACCTTTACTACAGCTTGGTATTGGTGTTCGGTGTGGCTTGTGTAGGATAGGTGGGAGACTTTGAAGCGGACACGCCAGTGTTCGTGGAGTCGTTGTTGAAATACCACTCTGGTCACTCTGGATATCTAACTTCGAACCGTGATCCGGTTCAGGGACAGTGCCTGGTGGGTAGTTTAACTGGGGCGGTTGCCTCCCAAAGAGTAACGGAGGCGCCCAAAGGTTCCCTCAACCTGGTTGGCAATCAGGTGGCGAGTGTAAGTGCACAAGGGAGCTTGACTGTGAGACTGACAGGTCGAGCAGGGACGAAAGTCGGGACTAGTGATCCGGCAGTGGCTTGTGGAAGCGCTGTCGCTCAACGGATAAAAGGTACCTCGGGGATAACAGGCTGATCTTGCCCAAGAGTCCATATCGACGGCATGGTTTGGCACCTCGATGTC
>NZ_LOSQ01000008.1:247008-258730 GCF_001595485.1 Micrococcus sp. CH7 | reverse complement strand
TGTAGGAACTTCCATCCTGCCGGGCGGGGCCCGCTCGTCTCATCTCAGCCCGTACCCCGTGGCAAGAACCTCATGACCCACAACACCTAGCCCGCGGTGGGCACCGGGTCGCCGCTGACGTGCCGGCCGGGGTCGCCGTCGGCGTCCAGATGGGCCTGCAGCATGCCGGTGAGCTCGTGGTCCACGGGGATCTCGACGCCGTCGACGGCGCGCACCGGCAGGACGCCGCGCACCGAGGAGACGAGCCAGACGCCCTCGGCGCCCTGGAGGTCCGCCGGGACGAGCGGGCCGTAGCCGAGCTCCCAGCCGTCCGCGTGGGCGGCCGCGAAGATCACGGCCTGCGACGTGCCGGCGAGGATGCCCTTCTGGCGCAGCGGGGTGAGGAGGCGGCGGACGCCGTCCTCCCCGGTGCGCACGATCAGCACCGTGGAGGTGGGGCCCTCGAGCAGGTAGCCGTCCGCGCTGGTGAAGACGACGTCGTCGGCGCCGTGCGCGCGGGCGTAGCGCAGGGCGGCCATGTTCACGGCGTAGGAGAGGGTCTTCGCGCCGGTGAGCAGCCACGGGGAGCGCTCGGGGGCCTGCGAGTCGATGCCGCGGTCCAGCAGCAGCACCCGCAGCCCCCGCTGCCGCTCCTCGTCCTGGATCGCCGGGGCCGGGCTCAGCAGCGCCCACGCGGTGGGCGTGGGCACCGCGCCGGGAGCCGCGTCCGGGCCGCGGGTGACGGTCAGGCGCACGGCGAGACGGTCCCCGGGCGCGACGTCGTTGGCCTCGGTGAACGCCCGCAGGCCGAGCGCGACGGCGGCCTCCCACGCCGCCGCCTCGGGGGCGGCCAGCTGCAGGGCGGCGGCGGACGCGGCCAGCCGGCCGAGGTGGGCTCCGAGCTTGCGCATGCGCAGGGTCCCGAGCCCGTCGGCGACGGCGAGCGCCGTCTCGAAGATGCCGTCGCCGCGCGTGACCCCCTGGTCCGTGACGCTCAGGTGCGGGACGGCCGGGTCCGCGAGCCGCGGGGCGGGGGCGCCGTCCGCGTCCGTCTCGAGCAGGACGAGGACGGGCGAGCCGGCGGCGGGGGAGAAGGCGGTGGGACGCATCCGCCCAGGATAGACGCCCGCCCCCGGCCGATCGGGGCCGGGGGCGGGCATCAGTCGGGGGCGGTCAGGCCCGGTGGGCGCCGCCGTCCGGGGCGGGGACGGAGGGCTGCGCCGGGGCGTGGGCGCGCTCGAGCTGGGCGCCCTCCACGTCCACGTCCGGCATGATCCGGTCGAGCCAGCGCGGCAGCCACCACGCCTTCTCGCCGAGCAGGTGCATCAGCGCCGGCATCAGGAGCAGGCGCACCACGAACGCGTCCAGCAGCACGCCGAAGGCCAGGCCGAAGCCCATCGGGCGGATCATCGCGTCGTGGGCGAAGATGAACCCGCCGAACACGGAGATCATGATGATCGCCGCGGCGATCACGACGGCCCGGCCCGAGCGCAGGCCGGTCAGCACGGCCTGGCGGGCGGGCAGGCCGTGGGCGTAGGCCTCGCGCATGCCGGAGGCGATGAACAGCTGGTAGTCCATGGCCAGGCCGAACAGCACGCCGATCATGATGGTCGGCAGGAAGCTGAGCACGGGGCCGGGGTTGTGGACCCCGAACACCGAGCCGAGCCAGCCCCACTGGTAGATGGCCACCACGCCGCCCATGGCGGCGAACATGGAGAGCACGAACCCGCCGGTGGCGATCAGCGGCACCAGGATCGAGCGGAACACCAGCACCATGATCAGCAGGGACAGGCCCACCACCACGCCCAGGTAGAGGGGCAGGGCGTCGGAGAGCTTCTCCGAGACGTCGATGAACCCGCTGGTCATGCCGGCCACGCCGAGGTTGGAGGCCTCGCCGGCCGGCTCGGTGGCGCGCAGGTCGCGCACCAGCTCCTCGGTGGAGACGGCGTTCGGGCCCTCCTCGGGCAGCACCTGGAACATGGTGACGGTGCGGTCCTCGTTGAAGCCCGCGGGCACCACGGCGTGCGCGTGCTCGAGGCCGGCGAGCTGCTCGCCCACCGCCAGGCGGGCGTCCTCGGCCGCGTCCTCGTCCAGGCCGGCGGGCAGGTCCACGGTCACCACGAGCGGGCCGTTGTAGCCCTCGCCGAACTTCTCGGCGGTGAGCTCGTACGCAACCTGCGAGTCGGAGCCCTCCGGCTCGGACCCGCCGTCCGGCAGGCCCAGGCGCATCGAGCCGACCGGCAGGGCCACGAGCACCAGCAGGGCGACGGCCGCCAGGGCCGAGGCGATCGCGGCCGGGGTGGACATGGTCGAGCGGCGCCCGGCGCGGCGCACGGCGGCGGAGCCCTCGGCGACGGAGGCGGGACCCTCGTCGGCGAGGCGGGCCCGCTCCTTCTTCGAGAGGATCCGCATCCCGGCCAGGGAGAGCAGGGCCGGGGTCAGGGTGACGGCCACCAGCACGGCCACGGCCACGCAGACCGCGCCCACGGTGCCCATCAGGCCCAGGAACGGGATGCCGGTGACGTTCAGGCCCACGAGGGCGACGATCACGGTGATGCCGGCAAACACCACGGCGTTGCCGGAGGTGCCGTTGGCCAGCGCGATCGACTCGTGCAGGCCCGTGCCGCGACGCAGCTCCTGGCGGTGCCGGTTGACGATGAACAGCGCGTAGTCGATGCCCACGGCCAGGCCCAGCATCACCCCGAGCACCGGGGTCACGGAGATCATCTCCACGGCGGAGGAGAACGCGAGCGCCCCGGCGGCGCCCACGCCCACGCCCACCAGCGCGTTGACCAGCGGCAGACCCGCGCCCACGAGGGTGCCGAGCATGACCACCAGCACGATCGCGGCGACCACGAGGCCCACGACCTCGCCCGGGCCGAGCAGGGAGGACACGGTGGCGTTGAGCTCCTGGGAGGGATGCACGGCGACGCCGTCGATGTCCGCGCCGGTGAGGGCGCCGGTGACCGCCTCCTTGTCCTCGGCGGTGACGTCCGGGGTCGGCGTGGTGAAGGTGACGATCCCGACGGCGGTGCTGCCGTCCTCGGACACGGTGCGGAAGTCCTCCGCGAGGGCCAGGGTGCGCTCGCCGCGCTCGGCCTCGACGCGGCCGTCGTCCAGCTCGGCGCGGCCGTCGGCGAGGTCGGCCTCGGCCTGGTCCAGGCGCTCCGCGCCGGCGGCCAGCTGGGCCCGGCCGTCCTCGAGCTCGGCGACGCCGCGCTCGTACTCGGCCCGGCCCTCGTCGATCTTCTGCTGCTGCGCGTCGAGCTCGGCCTCGGCCGCGTCCAGGGCCTGCTGCCGTCCCGCGGCCACCTGCTCGCGGCCGGCCTCGAGCTCGGCCTCGGACTCCTGCAGCTGCTGCCGGCCGGCGGCGAGTCGGGCGGCGCCGTCGTCGGCCTCCGCCTGGGCGGCCGCGAGCTGTTCGGCGCCCGCGTCGGCCTCGGCCTGGGCGGCCTCCAGCTGCGCGCGGGCGGCGTCGGCCTGGTCCTGACCGGCCGCCAGCTGTGCCTCGCCGGCGGCGAGCTGCGCCTCCTGGTCGGCGAACTGCGCGGCGACCTGCTCCGCCGGGATGCCGGCGGCCTCGGCCTCGGCCAGCGCGGCGTCCCGGGCCTGCTCGAGCTCGGCGCGGCCCGCGGCCAGCTGCTCGGCCTGGGCGTCGAGCTCGGCCTGCCCGGCCTCGAGCTCGGTCCACCGGTCGCCGAGCTCGGCCTGCCCGGCCTCGAGCTCCTGCCGCTGTGCGTCGATCTCGGCCTGGCCGGCCTCGAGACGCTCCGCCTGCTCCTCGAGCTCGGCGCGGCCGGCGTCGAGTTGCTCCTGGCCGTCGGCCACCTTCTGCTCGGCCTCCCGGAGCGGGGCCAGGGCGTCGGCCGGCAGGGCCTCCAGGCCACGCTCCTCGAGGTCGGCGCGCGCGGCGTCGAGCGCGGCCTGCCCCTCGTCCAGCTGGGCGGCGGCCTCGGCGAGGCGCTGCTCGCCCGCGTCGGCCTCGGCCGTGCGCCGCTCGAGCTCGGCCCGGCCGTCCTCGATCTCCTGGCGTCCGTCCGCGAGGCGCTGCTCGCCGTCGGCCAGCTCGGCGCGGCCCTCGTCGAGCCGGGTGCGGGCGTCGTCCCGCTGGGCCTGGGCCTCGAACGGGTCCACGACGCCCTCCACGGCCGGCTGCTCGGCGACGTCGTCCAGCAGGGCGGTGATCTGCTCGCGCTGGGCGTCGGTCAGGGGGGAGCCGTCCTCGGTGGTGAACACGACCTGGCCCCTACCGCGGGAGGCCTCCGGGAACTCCTCCTTGAGGCGGTCCGTGACCTGGGCGGTGGGCGTGCCGGGGATGGTGACGGTGGAGGAGAGCGTGCCGCCGAAGGCGAGGAACCCGCCGACGGCGAGGGCCAGGGCGAGCACCCAGGCGAGGATCACGAGGAGGGGGCGGCGGGCGGCGCCGAGGCCGAGACGGTAGAGCAGTGTCGCCATGGGAAGGGGAGGTCTCCTTGCGCTGGGGTGGGACGCGGCCGGACGCGGCACGCCGCCTCCGATGCTACACCTAAGCGGAGCGTACCGCTCCGGTCCCGGCGCCCGGCCGGCCCGCACGCAGACCCCCGACGCCCCGACCCCGGGCGGCGCCCCCGTCAGGCGGAGGGCAGGCGCAGGACCAGGTCCGCCGCGGCGCGCGGGGCGTGCCGGGCCAGGTAGTCCTCCTCCTGTGCGGCCCAGCGGTCCCAGTGCGGGGCGAAGGTCTCACCGTCCCGGGCCAGCGCCCGCGTGCGCCGCGCGGGGGTCTCGAGCTCGAGCCACACCGCCAGGTCGAGCAGCGGTCGGGCGGCGGTGCTGAGCGCACCCACGCCCTCGCACACCACGACGTCGGCCGGCGCGGTCCGCCGCGGCGGACCGGGGGCGGCGCGGTGCCAGTCCCACGTGGTCCAGGTCGCCGTGCCCCGCTCCCGCAGCGCGCGCACGACGGCCGGGTAGGGGCCGTCGTCGCCCACCGCGGCGGCCAGCCCGTCCCAGCCCTGGTACATGGACTCGATCTCGATCACCTCGACGCGCGCGAACGGCGCGATCCGGGCCGCGAGCGCGGCGGCGAGGACGGTCTTGCCCGACCCCGAGCGGCCGTCCAGGCCGATGAGCGCCGGTCGGGTCACGGGTCCTCCGGGGTGGGGTCCGTCAGCGCGGCGGTGGCCGCCTCGAGCACCCGCACCGCGGCCCGCAGCTCCGCGACGGAGAACCCCTCGAGGGCGGCGCTCAGCCGCTGGGACATCGGTTGGAACGCGCGCTGCCCGTCGCGGCGGGCCGTGTCCGTGTGCTCCACCAGCACGCGCCGCCGGTCGCCCTCGTCCCGGCGGCGGCGGACGTGGCCCGCGGCGGCCAGGCGGTCCACGAGGGCGGTGGCCGAGGCCCGGGTGAGGTGCAGGTGGGCGCCGAGGTCCGAGGCGGTGACGGGCTCACCGGCCGCCGCGCGGGCCATCAGGTACGCGAGGGCTCTGAGGTCCGTGCGATGCAGGCCGACGCCGCGGCCGGCCTCGTCGACGGCGTGCTCCGCGCTCTCGCTGAAGACGCGCAGCGCGTGGACCACGGCGAGATGCTCCGCGGGGGCGGAGGGGGGCTGCGTGGTCATGGCCGGGAGTCTAGCCAGCCCCCATGGTTGTTTGATCATCGAACCATCCCCTACGCTCGGGGGCATGCCCACCGCGCCCGACCTGTCCGCCTTCCGCACCCCCGCCGCGCCGGGGCGTCCCTCTCGGGGGCTGCGGCTGGGCCTGGCCGCGGCGCTCGCCGTGGTCTGGTTCGCCGTGCTCGGCCTGGGCGGCCCCGTGTTCGGCGCGATCGGCGACGTCTCCTCGAACGACCAGGCCACCTTCCTGCCGGCGTCGGCCGAGTCCACCCGCGCGGGGGAGGAGGCGGCGGCGTTCCAGGACGGTGAGGCCGTGCCCGCCGTCGTCGTGGGCCCGGCGAGCACCGCGGACCCCGCGGCCGCCTTCCCCGCGCTCGCGGACCTCGCGGGCCTGTTGGGCGAGGTGCCGGGCGTGGTCGACGTCGCCGGTCCGATCCCCTCCGAAGACGGTGCGGCGGTGCAGTTCCTGGCCTTCGTCGACTCCTCGGCCGGGGCTGAGCGACCCGTGGCCGACGTGGTGGCCGACCTGCGGGAGGTCGTGGCGGACCCGGCGGCCGCCGCCCCCGCCCTCGCCGGGACCGTGGCCGCGGACACCGAGTGGCACGTGGGCGGTCCGGCGGGCCTGGTCGCGGAGCTGGGCGGCGCGTTCGCGGGGATCGACGGGCTGCTGCTGCTCGTGGCGCTCGTGGTGGTGTTCGTGATCCTCGTGGCGGTCTACCGCTCCGTCCTGCTGCCGGTCCTCGTGCTCCTGACGGCCGTGGCCGCGCTCTGCGGCGCGATCGTGGCCGTCTACGGGATGGCCCTGGCGGGCTGGATCCAGCTCAACGGCCAGGCCCAGGGCATCCTCTCGATCCTCGTGATCGGCGCGGCCACGGACTACTGCCTCCTGCTCGTGGCCCGGCACCGCGAGGAGCTGCTGGTCCGCGCGGAGGTCGGGGAGGCGCTGCGGGCCGCCGTGCGCGGGTCCTTCGGCGCGATCACCGCGTCCGCCTCCACCGTGGCCCTCGCCCTGCTGATCCTGATGGCCTCGGACCTCAACTCGACGCGCTCCCTCGGCCCCGTGGCCGCCACGGGTGTGGCCTTCGCGTGGCTCGCCGCCCTGACCCTGCTGCCGGCGCTGCTGCGGCTGACCGGGCGTGCCGCCTTCTGGCCCACGATCCCGTCCCCCGAGCGCGCGCGCCGTCGCACGGAGCGCCGCGCCGCCCGGGGCCGGGCCTTCACCCCGCCGCGCGACGGCGCGGGCCGGCCCATCGCCGGCCTCGAGGAGGACCACGGGGTGTGGACGCGGGTGGGCACCGTTGTCGCGCGCCGGCCCCGCCCCGTCTGGGTCGCCACGACAGTCGGGCTCCTCGCCCTCTGCGGCGGCCTGCTGCAGCTGCGCGCGGACGGCGTCGCCCAGGAGGACGTGCTGCTCGGCGACTCCGACGCCCGGCAGGCCCAGGCCCTGCTGAGCGAGCACTTCGACGCCGGCGCGGGCGCTCCCGCCCAGATCCTCGCGCCGGCCGGGGACGCCGAGGCGGTGCTCGCCGCCGTCGCGGAGGACCCCGGCGTGGCCGAGGCGGAGGTCACCGCGGACGCCCCCGGGACCGCCGCGGTCCCGCCCCCGAGCGCGCTCGAGGCGGAGGGCGGGACGGGCGCCGCGTCCGCGCCGGAGCCGCAGCCTCGCGTGGTGGACGGCCGCGTGCTGGTCTCGGCCACCCTGGCGGACCCGGGCGAGTCCCTCGCCGCGCAGCAGACCGTGGCCCGCCTGCGCGACCGGCTCGCGGATCTCCCCACCTCGGGCGAGATCCTCGTGGGCGGCCCGGCGGCCCAGGCGTTGGACACGAACGTCACCACGCAGCGCGACCTGCGGGTCGTCATCCCGCTGATCCTCGCGATGCTGCTGGTCATCCTCGCGGTGCTGCTGCGCTCGCTCCTGGCGCCCGTGCTGCTCGTGGCGGCCACCGTGGTCAGCTTCGGTGCGGCCCTGGGCGTCTCGGCCCTCGTGTTCCGGCACGTGTTCGGCTTCGAGGACGCCGACCCCACCGTGCCGCTGTACGGCTTCGTCTTCCTCGTGGCGCTCGGGATCGACTACACGATCTTCCTGATGACCCGGGCGCGGGAGGAGACCCCGCGGCACGGCACGCGGGCGGGCGTGCTGCGCGCCCTCACCGTCACGGGCGGGGTCATCACCTCGGCCGGCGTCGTGCTGGCGGCCACCTTCGCCGCGCTCGCGGTGATCCCGCTGATGTTCATGGTGCAGTTGGCGTTCATCGTGGCCTTCGGCGTGCTGCTGGACACCCTGGTGGTGCGCACGCTGCTGATCCCGGCCCTCGTGTGGGACATCGGCCCGAAGGTCTGGTGGCCGGCCAAGGCCGCCTGACCTGGTCGGTCCCGGACCCTTCCCGACGACGGCCCGCACCTCCTCCGCCGAGGTGCGGGCCGTCGTCGTCCCGACACGGCGGGCGTGGGGCGTCGGTCAGTCGCCGAGGGTGAAGTCCACCATCAGCAGGTGGGACAGCGCCACGGAGTGACCGGAGTGGGAGTGGAAGGGCTTGCCCAGCGCGCGCAGGGCCTCCACTGTGCGGTCTGTGCGCGCCATGGCACGGCCCATGATGAAGCGACGCACCTCCGGGCGGGCGGCGGCCCGGTCGATGTCCTGCAGCCAGCGCTGGAAGCCGGCGGACAGGGGATCGTCCGGGTCGGCTGTCTCGACCGTGTCGTCGCCGTAGGCCGTGCCGGCGGCGAGCCGGTCCGAGGCGGGCAGGACGAGCAGGCTCTCGAGCTCCTGCGCGGTGGGTGCCTTGCGGGCGTTGTCGTAGTCCACGTCCTTGAGCCCGGGGGCGAGTGACTCCATGACGTCGAAGTAGAAGCGGCGGCGCACGTCCTGGGGGAGGGAGGTGAGGGCCCGGATCGCGTACTTCGAGTTGAGCGGCATGAACAGCGGGCGGGCCTTCGGGATGTGGCCGAAGTGGAAGCGGTTCCGGAACTCGAGGTAGTGTTGGATGCTCGGCACGACGCCCGGGGCGGTCTGCTTCAGTTGCTCCTGCGTGGTGGCCATCTCCTCCTGCCAGAGGGCGAAGTCGGCGGCGGGCATCTTCTCCTTGAACGGCTCCAGCAGGCGCAGCGGCTCGGCATGCCGGTAGTACTGCTTGATGGTGCCGCCACCGCCGCCGTGTGCATGCACCTCGAACGGGTTCTGGAACGTCGACGACATGTAGACCGGGGTGTACACGCCGAGGCTGTTCTCCCGCCAGTGGCGGTAGGCGCGGGACCCGGACACCAGGGTGCGGGTGGGCGGCTTGGGGCCGTTCACCGTCAGGCCGTGGGCCTCGGCGATCCCCTTTGCGACGGCCAGATCCTCCTTCTGGTTGACGCCCGAGTGCAGCCAGAACCGGTCCGAGTCCGTGCGGAACAGGCCGGACTCGAGGAGGAACGCGAACACCGTGCGGGAGTCCACGCCGCCGCTGAGGTCCGCGGTGAAGGTGACCCGCGGGTCCGCGAGCAGGGCGCGGGTGCGCCCGCGCCAGACGTCGAGGTACTCCTGGAGCGCCGCCTCGTACTCGAGCGGCTGGAGCTCGGGGGCGCGCTCGAGGGAGAGGACGCTGCCGCGGATCACCACGACGGTGCCGACCGGCAGGAGTCGGATCTCGTCGAACGGGGTCTGGAAGATGGACAGCTGCATGGTCAGCGTCTGGCGGAGGGCGAACGGACGGAGCCTGCCGAGCCGGGGCGTGAGCGTCATGCCCTCGGTGCGCAGGTGCTCCACCAGCCCGCTGTAGGAGGAGCCGAGCGCCCAATCGTCGCCGCTGCGGTAAAGGAAGAGACGGCCCAGACCGCTGGCGTCCGTGCCCACCTCGAAACGGCGGCCGAAGAGCCTGCCCGCCCGGCGTGCGACCACGTAGCAGCCGTCCTCGCCGGGGCCGACGGTGCGGCCGGTGCGCGCGCGATACGCAGTCATGCCCGCGGGCCCGTGCACGTAGTCCGTGCCGACGAAGGCGTATCCCTCGAACTGCTCTTTGGGTCGCATGCGACTCGAGAGGATGAGCACGTGTCACTCCTGGGTTGCGGGTCCGATTTCCAGAAGTCTAGTCAGCACCTGTGCGCCGGCACCGAGAGGGGCTCGGCAGGGCGCCCGCGAGATGCCTGAGAGGGGGATTCACGGAGGGTGTGACGAGGATCACCGACGGGCGGGAATGAAGCGCACGGGGGTGTGGTTGCACTGCACGACACCAGAACATGAGTCGAGGTGACTCAGGTTTCTTGACAGACCTTCCGCCCCGGTGGCAGGTTGAGTCCAGAACGCTCAAGGGCGGCCGGCACCGGTCGGCCGCGGTCACCTCGAGCAGCAGTCGACGAAAGGACACATGATGTCGCGAGCAGTGGGTATCGATCTTGGCACCACCAACTCCGTGGTTGCCGTCCTCGAGGGTGGCGACCCGGTCGTCATCGCGAACGCCGAGGGCGCCCGCACCACCCCGTCCGTCGTCGCGTTCTCCAAGGGCGGGGACGTCCTGGTCGGCGAGGTCGCTAAGCGCCAGGCCGTCAACAACCCGGAGCGCACCTTCGCGTCCATCAAGCGCCACATGGGCACCGACTGGACCACCGAGGTGGACGGCAAGAAGTACACCCCGCAGGAGATCTCGGCCCGCACGCTGATGAAGCTCAAGCACGACGCCGAGGAGTACCTGGGCGAGAAGGTCACCGACGCGGTGATCACCGTGCCCGCCTACTTCAACGACGCCGAGCGCCAGGCCACCAAGGAGGCCGGCGAGATCGCGGGCCTGAACGTCAAGCGCATCATCAACGAGCCCACCGCGGCCGCCCTGGCCTACGGCCTGGAGAAGGGCAAGGAGGACGAGCTCATCCTGGTCTTCGACCTGGGCGGCGGCACCTTCGACGTGTCCCTGCTCGAGGTCGCCAAGGACGAGGACGACTTCGCCACCATCCAGGTGCGCGCCACCGCAGGCGACAACCGCCTCGGCGGCGACGACTGGGACCAGCGGATCGTGGACTGGCTGCTCCAGCAGGCCAAGTCCAAGGGCGCGGACCTGTCCAAGGACAAGATCGCCCTGCAGCGCCTGAAGGAGGCCGCGGAGCAGGCCAAGAAGGAGCTCTCCTCGGCCACCTCCACCAACATCTCGCTGCAGTACCTGTCCGTGACCCCCGAGGGCCCGGTGCATCTGGACGAGCACCTGTCCCGCGCCAAGTTCCAGGACCTCACCAAGGACCTGCTCGAGCGCACCCGCAAGCCGTTCGAGGACGTCATCAAGGAGGCCGGCGTCAAGGTCTCCGACATCGACCACGTGATCCTCGTCGGCGGCTCCACCCGCATGCCCGCCGTCTCCGAGCTCGTGAAGGAGCTGACCGGCGGCAAGGAGCCCAACAAGAGCGTGAACCCGGACGAGGTCGTCGCCATCGGCGCGGCGGTGCAGGCCGGCGTGCTCGCCGGTGAGCGCAAGGACGTGCTCCTGATCGACGTGACCCCGCTGTCGCTGGGCATCGAGACCAAGGGCGGCGTGATGGCCAAGCTCATCGAGCGCAACACGGCCATCCCGACCAAGCGCTCCGAGACGTTCACCACGGCCGAGGACAACCAGCCCTCCGTGTCCATCCAGGTCTTCCAGGGCGAGCGCGAGTTCACCCGGGACAACAAGGCGCTGGGGACCTTCGAGCTGACCGGCATCGCCCCGGCCCCGCGCGGCATGCCCCAGATCGAGGTCACGTTCGACATCGACGCGAACGGCATCGTGCACGTCTCCGCGAAGGACAAGGGCACCGGCACCGAGCAGTCGATGACCATCACGGGCGGCTCCTCGCTGTCCCAGGAGGACATCGACCGCATGGTCAAGGACGCCGAGGCCCACGCGGACGAGGACAAGAAGCGCCGCGAGGCCGCCGACCGCCGCAACCAGGCGGAGCAGTCCGCCTACTCCGTTGAGAGGCTCCTGCAGGACAACGGCGACAAGCTGCCCGAGGACGTCAAGACCGAGGTGCAGGCCGACGTCGACGCCCTGAAGGCCGCCCTGGAGAAGCAGGACAACGACGACGAGGTCGCCGCCGCGTTCGAGAAGCTCCAGGCCTCCCAGGTCAAGATCGGCGAGGCCCTCTACGCCCAGCAGGGCGCGGAGTCGGCCGACGCCGGCGCCGAGTCCGCCGCCCCGCAGGGCG